>WFVK01000322.1 GCA_015491705.1 Nitrospirota bacterium
GTCTTTTTAATGGCAGGCCAAATCCCGAACACACCCCCAACCCCTCTTTTTAGAGGGGAGACACCCCCCTTTGTCCCCCCTTGATAGGGGGGATAATTTAGTTGCGGAGCGCCGAAAAGAGCGATGATCGTGTTGACATCTGCGTGCTCAAAACTCCTTTTAGCCTGATTATCAAATATGGCTTTTACTTGGCAGTACTTGAGCAGGAACTCCTGGAGAATCTTTTCCGTATCCAACGTCCAGCCATGAATTTGAAGTGATAAAACAGAATATGCCCTTCTCGTTCAGAAGCGACAGGCCGTGGAAATAAAAGCAGATATAGTAGTCGCTCTTTTTGTCTATCTTCTTTATGTCGGTAATCTCATGGTAAATATCATCTTCTCCGGGCTGCGAGCACTCTGAGGAATGCGTCAACAACCCGGTGGTCAAACTGAATTCCCTTGTATTTCTGGAGTTCGGACAGTGCGTAGTCAATCCCGGGGGCGGGCCTGTAAGGCCTGTCGGATGTCATGGAGTCGAATGAATCCGCAACATGAAGTATCCGTGCACTGAGGGGGATGCTGTCCCCCTTGAGCCTGTCCGGATACCCGCTGCCGTCAAGCTTTTCATGATGAAACCTGATATAGGGGATAATATCCTTCAGCTGCTTTATCTCCTGGAGGATGAGTGCCCCCTGTACCGGGTGTTTCTTCACGATCTCGAATTCCTCTTTTGTGAGTTTGCCAGGCTTATCGAGGAGGTAGTCGTAAGTCCCTATCTTGCCGATGTCGTGAAGGAGGCCGGCAAGCTTGATGTTCTTCACCTCTTCACCGTCTATCAGCATTTCCATTGCAATCTGTTCAGCATACATCGATACCCTCTCTGAATGGCCCTTTGTCCACGGGCTCTTTGCGTCCAGGGCATTGACCATTACGCGTACAAGCTTTAAAAACAGGTCCTTGAGCTCCTTGTAGGACTCGCTGATGTCCTCAAGCATGTTGAGAAATGCGTCCCGTCCCCTCTGCGCGTACAATGCCCTGTTCTGCAGATCGGCTATCGTATTGGAATATATTTCGATCAGGCCGCCGCCGTCTTCTCCGGCTGTCTCCCCTTCCCCGACATCCGTAATCGAGTGGACGGCCCCTGAAATATTTCCTTTGATAATTATAGGCGAGGTATTCAGGAAAAAGGACTTCTTCAGGCAGGGCTCGTATATCCTGGTCCTTTCGCTTTTCCCTGTCTTCAGGGTCTTCTGCATGGGGCAGTTTTCAGCCGGCCTGTCCGAATGGTGAAATGTCTCATAGCATTTACTGTCCTTGATGTCCCCCGCGCCGTCAAAAAAATCCGCCATCGCCCTGTTGCTCATTATTATATTGAACGCGGTGTCAACAACGCATACGGGATACGGCAGTGAATCAATCAGCGCCTGCCAGTCCTGTACGTGTTCGGCGAGCGTATTGCCGGATGCCCGGTCACCGTTTAACAGATCTGTACTCTTCATATCTGGCAAGCTCCGAGTGTAACCTGTTTATTTCCTTCTTCAGCTCTTTCATCCTGATTTCCCTGCCGACGGCCATGTCGTAAAATTTTTCGAGATCCTGCACCTTCTGCTTCAGCTCTTCCTCGGACTGCCTGAGTTTCTGCTGCGCATTCTTCAGGTCGGTAACCTCCGTTGCTATGATCACCGAGTGGGGGGATGTCGCATCCTCATCCTGTATCGGCCTGTGGCTTACATACAGCCACCGTCCGGTATCGGTTTTCAGCTCACTTTTGGCCGGCAACTGCCGCCCGCAGTCCATGTGGTCCCTGCACTCTTCAACCTGCCCGCGGGCGCAGGGGAAAAAGTCATAACACATCTTCCCGATAATTTCGTTAACGGGTTCCCCCACAAAGCCGGCGAAGCTCCTGTTGCAACGCGTTATCTCAAGCTTTTGTTGATTATCACTATAAATTCCATGACACTGTCGAAGGTCATTTCCCATTCTATTTTCGCCTTTGTGATGGCGGTCAGGAGCCTTGTGTGTTCCTCTTCTATTTCCTTGCGCAGGGATATGTCCCTCGTGATATGTATCAGTCCTATCATCTCATTACTGCTGTTGATGCGGGGTATCGACCTTATTTCAATATATCTGTTCAGGTGCGGCTCGAAGAATTCAACGGTTGCCGGCTGCCCCGTCTTGTAGCAACTGGAGCATGGGCAATTATCCGGGGCGGCATCGGCCCCGTGGTAATACCTGTAGCATTTGGTCATCCCCCCGCCCGGATGGATGGGCAGGCCGAGCGTTTCACGCGCCGCCCTGTTGGCATGTACTATGTTGTAATCCCTGTCATGAATGGTGATCATGTCCGGGATGGTGTTGAAGGTGTCTTCCCAGTCCTGCTTGGCCTGGAGGACGAGCTCTTTCATCCTCTCATGTTCCGTGATATCGTTTATCGTCACCAGGATACAGGCCTTCTCTTCTTCATAATAATCCGCCGCGGCCGAGCCGATGCGCGATACGGTTGCGGAAAATATCCGTGCGGTCTCAGAGCCTTGGGGGACGATCCTGATCTCCCTGTTCAGGGTTTCACCTGTTTCGAGGTTGGCGGTTATCTCCTCTTTCAGCGGCTCTATGAAGCGTTCCGGCGACAGGGACGGCAGCCGTTCACTGAGCTTGCCGAATGCGCGGTTGATCGATAGTATGTTGAGGCGGTTGCTCAGCACGATCAGGCCCGAAGGCACAGAAGACAAAATGCTGTCAGCATAGGTCCTGGCCGACTTGATTTCCTGTAATGACTCCTCGATACGTTCTGGCATAGAGCTAAATCCGTCTGTTACGCGTACTTCTTCGGGTAACCGTGCAAGCCGGTAAAAATTATGTATTATGTAATAGTTATCGGCACCGCATGATAAAAACTTAAATCTCCGGCCATGACAGAACAGCCTGTTTTTTGATAAAGTATCCCTATGAAGAATCTGAAGACCGCGGGAATAATCATTATCGGCAACGAGATACTTTCCGGAAAAGTTCATGATGAAAACTCCTTTTATCTTGCCTGTGAACTCAGGTCCCTCGGTGTGGATGTCAGGCGCATTTCGGTTATCCCGGACGAACGAGGCGTCATAGGGACCGAGGCCGCCGCATTCTCGGAGAAGTATGATTATGTGTTTACATCAGGCGGTGTGGGTCCCACGCACGATGACGTCACAATGGCCGGCATTGCTGAAGGGTTCGGCGTGGAACTTGTAAGGAACGACGAGATTCACCATATACTGCGCCTGCGATACAGGAAGCCTCTGAACGACGCCATCCTGAAGATGACCGAGGTGCCGCAGGGCGCTGAAATCATCTTCAGTGAAGGCATGAGGTTCCCCGTGGTTTTCTTCAGGAATATTTTCATCTTTCCCGGTATCCCCGAATACCTGAAAAACAAATTTTCCATGATCAGGGAGAGATTCCGCTCCTCGACATTCCATTTGAAGCGGCTGTACCTGAATTCCCATGAATCAAGCCTGGCCGCGATATTAAACATGGTGGTTGCGGGACACGCGGATGTAACCTTCGGCTCCTACCCGGTTCTCGGCAAACCGGATTACAGGGTGATAATCACCGCGGAATCAAGGTCGGGAGAGTCCCTGGACAGGGCACTAAATGAGCTGCTGGACAGGCTTCCGGGGGATGTTGTCACAAGGATAGAGTGAATTGCTCGATCATATAGCAGTCAAAGGAGCACGGGTTCACAACCTCAAGAACATAAACGTAAACATACCGCGCGACAGCCTTGTGGTCATCACGGGGCCGTCCGGTTCAGGCAAATCATCCCTTGCATTCGACACAATCTATGCCGAAGGGCAGAGACGCTATGTGGAGAGCCTTTCGGCATATGCAAGACAGTTTCTTGACAACCTCCAGAAGCCCGATGTCGATTCCATAGAGGGGCTTTCCCCCTCCATCGCCATAGAACAGAAGACCACGGCAAAAAACCTCCGCTCCACGGTCGGCACCATAACCGAGATATACGATTATCTCAGGGTAGCCTATACGAGGATCGGGAAACCCCGCTGTTACAGGTGCGGGAGCCCGATAGCGGCGCAGGGGACACAGCAGATTATCGAATTAATAACCGCCCTGCCCCGCGGAACGCGCATACAGGTACTGTCGCCGATTGTAATGGGCAGGAAGGGGGAATACAGGAAGGAACTGTACGAGGCCAGGAAAAAGGGCTTTATCCGGGCGCGGATCGACGGGGAGATGGCGGACATTACAAAAGAGATAAAACTGAACAGGCACAAGCGGCACAACATAGACATAGTCGTAGACCGGCTGATCATCAAGCCGGGCATCGACAAACACCTCTCAAAGGCCGTCACCATTGCAACCGGGCTGGCGGATGTGGTGATAATCAACATCATCGACGAAAAGAGGGACCTTTTCCTGAGCACCAGGCTTGCATGTCCCGCATGCGGCATAAACTACCCCGAGATCAGCCCGAGATTTTTTTCCTTTAACAGCCCCTACGGCGCATGTCCGGCGTGCAGGGGCCTGGGCTACGAGGATACCGGTGAAGAGGTGGAGGAGGCCGCTGATTTAACCACGTGCCGCTCATGCGCGGGCATGAGGCTCAGAAAAGAGGCGCTGTCAGTGACCATCAACGGCCTGAACATCGGTGAACTGGCCGGCAGGCCTGTCAGGGATATTCAGGCATTTCTGAAGGCCCTCCGTCTTGACAAAACAGAGGCGCTCATAGCCTCAAAGATACTGAAGGAGGCTCGGGAGAGGCTTTCTTTTCTCGAAAAGGTGGGGCTGGGTTATCTAACCCTCAACAGGCCGGCGCTCACTCTCTCCAGCGGAGAGGCGCAGAGGATAAGGCTTGCAACACAGGTAGGCTCTTCACTTACCGGTGTGCTTTATATCTTTGATGAGCCCAGTATAGGCCTGCATCCGAGGGACCACGCCAGGCTCATGGAAAGCCTCTGCAGCCTGAGGGAAATGGGCAACAGCGTAATAGTGGTGGAACACGACGAGGACACCATGAAGAGGGCTGATTATATAATCGACATGGGCCCCGGGGCCGGCGTAAACGGCGGTTATATAGTCTCCGAGGGTGATCCGGGGCATATAACTTCTGATAAAAAATCCCTGACCGGCTCTTACCTCCGGGGACAGCTTGAGATCCCCGTACCGGCCTCAAGGAGAAAACCCTCGGGATTTATTACAGTAAAGGGTGCAGCGGCGTTCAACCTGAAAAACATCGACGTCAGGATACCCACAGGAGTGCTTACGTGTGTGACCGGCGTCTCGGGCTCCGGCAAAAGCACCCTCGTATTCGATATACTCTACAGGGCGCTTGCAAGGAAACTCTACTCCTCGGGCGAGATGCCGGGAACACATGAGCGCATAGAGGGAATTGAAAAGATCGACAGGGTAATCAACATAGACCAGTCACCGCTGGGGAGGACCCCCCGCTCCAATCCAGCGACGTATACAGGCATCTTTGCATTTGTGAGGAACCTGTTCTCACAGGTCCCCCAGGCCCGGATAAGGGGATACAGGCCGGGCAGGTTCAGCTTTAACATACAGGGGGGCCGGTGTGAGGCATGCAGGGGCGAGGGACTTATCAAGGTATCGATGCATTTCCTGCCCGACCTGTACGTGCCCTGCGACGAGTGTAAAGGGGCGAGGTACAACAGGGAGACGCTTGAGATCAGGTATAAAGATAAAAATATCTCCGAGACGCTGAACATGACGGTGTCGCAGGCCCTTGAATTTTTTGATTCCATACCACCGCTGAGGCACAAGCTCCACACCATGGAAAGGGTGGGGCTGGGCTACATACAGCTCGGGCAGCCGGCCACCACGCTCTCCGGCGGTGAGGCCCAGAGGGTCAAGCTCTCCAGAGAGCTGGGCAAAAAGGCGACGGGCAGGACCCTCTACATCCTTGATGAGCCCACCACAGGCCTCCACTTTGTGGATATTCAGAGACTCCTTGAGGTATTAAACGACCTTGCAGATGCAGGCAACAGCGTTGTCGTCATAGAGCACAATCTCGAGGTCATCAAGAGCGCCGATTATATTATAGACCTCGGTCCCGAAGGCGGAGAGGAAGGCGGCAGGGTAGTGGCCTCCGGCACCCCGGAGCAGGTCGCCATGGAGACCGGCTCATATACGGGCGCGTTCCTGAAAAAAAAGCTCTCCGCAAAAGGAGCAGTGCAATGAACCGCGCAGCCTGCCTGCTGATCGTAATTTTCCTGGCATTCATATCCGGCTGTACCGAAAAAGACAGGATGTACAGGGAAAGCCGCGTACTTATGGATACCTTCTGCACCATAACCGTGGTCAGTCCCTCAGAGGAAAAGGCCCGGAAGGCTATAAGCAGGGGATTCGCCGAAATAAAAAGACTCGATGGGCTCCTGAATTATTTCTCAGAGGACAGTGAAATCACCGCCGTCAACAGGGCCGCCGGAATCAGGCCGGTCAGGGTA
>WFVK01000323.1 GCA_015491705.1 Nitrospirota bacterium
AACTTTTTCCGCAATTGTTCCCTCATAATAATTCGGGGAGCAAACAACTTTCAGGAGAAGGAGGAAAGGCCATGAAAATTATCAGGGGAAGCCTCGTAGCGGCCCTGGCGTGTATCGTGCTTTTAGTCTTTGCCGGTACAAGCATGGGCAGGGGAATGTATGTCGAAAATGAACTGATTGTAAAGTTTAAAAGCGGCGTTACGGATAAGGCAATCAGCTCAATAAACAGGAAACACGGGACGTCGGTTATTTCCACAAGCAGGCAGGGAAAATTCAAACGCCTGTACGTTCCTTCAGGAGTGGATATCGAGGATTTGGCTTATATTTACAGCAGAAATCCCAATGTTGAATATGCCGAACCGAACTACATTGCTCATGCCTACTGGACGCCGAATGATCCGCTGTTTTCATACCAGTGGAATTTTTATAATCCCGTGTACGGCGGAATCAACATGAAGTCAGCGTGGGCGATTCAGAGGGGCGATCCCTCTGTAATAGTGGCTGTGATAGACACCGGCGTGGCATATGAGAATTATACGGAAAGCACCAGCAGGGGAGGCAGAGGCGGAGGAAGAAAATCCAGCAGCGTCACGCGTAGAGGCGGCGGCGGTACAGGCAATGTTACAGCATACTACCTTGCACCTGACCTTGCAAACACCAACTTTGTCGCAGGGTATGACTTTGTCAATGATGATGCACACCCCAATGATGATGAAGGGCACGGCACACACGTCACCGGGACCATCGCCCAGAGCACAAATAACGGAATAGGCGTGGCCGGGATAGCCTTCAATACGTCCATTATGCCGGTAAAAGTGCTGGACAAAAACGGCGCCGGCACATATGCGGACATTGCCGATGGAATTTATTTTGCGGCCAACAACGGCGCGGATGTAATCAATATGAGCTTGGGCGGGCCCAGCCCGTCAATTACGCTGGAAAATGCCCTTGCGTATGCCTATGACAGGGGGGTGACAATAGTGGCTGCAGCCGGCAACGACGGCTCGGATGTTATAGGTTATCCCGCGGCTTACGATGCTTATGTTATTGCCGTGGGAGCCACACGCTATGACGAGACACTATCTTATTATTCCAACTATGGTCCGAGCCTTGACATAGTGGCGCCCGGCGGTGATACAAACGTGGATCAGAACGGCGACGGATATGTGGACGGGATTCTCCAGCAGACATTCGGTTCCTCAACCAATGACTGGGGCTACTTTTACTATCAGGGCACGTCAATGGCCACACCCCATGTGGCCGGAGTGGCTGCACTGCTTATTGCAAACGGCGTTACAGGCCCCGATAATGTGAGAGATGCCCTGCAAAGCACGGCCAAGGACCTCGGGCCAAAAGGCTGGGATCCGACTTACGGCTGGGGACGGGTCGATGCCGCTGCTGCGCTCAACTACTGAAACAGCCGGCAATGAAATTACCACCTGTCAGAAACAACAGGCCGGCGGGATATGGAAAAATATCCCGCCGGTTTATTTTTGCCGTACGGCAGGCCGGGCAGCTTGCCTAAAAGCCGTACCTGATTTCAAAGCCGTCGAACTCTCCTGTCCAGGCACTCCATTTTTCTTCTACATTTGTCACACGTGCGCCCGGCGGACCTTTACGGCACCACTGCACCGCCTGTTGCAGTTTATCGGCCGGCCCCTCGAAAACGGCCTCGACATTCCCGTCCGGCAGGTTCCTGACCCATCCTTTCAGGCCGAGTCTTACAGCCATTTCACGTGTGCTGGCACGAAAAAAAACACCCTGCACAATGCCTCTAATAATCAGATGCACCCTGCCATTTTGCATATTGCAATTATAATAATAAATTTATTATAATATAAACAATATCCTTGCTTTATTCTGATTCTTGCATTATTTCATTTTTTACTTTTGCGATACCTGAAAGCTCTTGACATGACATGAATTATATGATATGTTTACAACCCTCAACATTTCTTAACTGAGAATAATTACAACCATATCGATCCGTATAGCAAACATGAAGCCGGGGCTGATACGTGCGAGGAAGACTCTTGAAAATGCCAGGTACCGGGTGCGTATAGATAAAAAACGTTCAACTACGAACTTCATACTTTATTCATATTTAAATGTTAAAAAAGAAGAGTTATAAGATCCTGAAGACATTTTTTTATAATTATGCTTTGTGCCCCCTGTTCGGACTTGCGGCGGGGGAAATCCGAGTAACCTTTCTTGTAAATCACTGCAATCGGGTATGAACAATATTGAACAAAGGGTGCATGAAGTACTGCACAATCTCAACTGGCTGCTGGAGGCCCACGATAGTTTTGCAGAATTGGTAGAGGTCAATGGTAACAAGGTTGTTATACGTTGTGTGGGATACTGTGCCGAGTGTGAGACCGACTGCGTAGGAGTGGCTTTTAAAGAAAGAATGCCAGATATTGAACTCATTCTCCAGTAAACATCCTGGGCAGAAGGTGTCCCCTCTGAAAAAAAGGATAACAGGCCTCCTGAAACAAAAAGATTTTGCCGCTGTAAGCGGACTGCTGTCTCCTGCCGGGAAAATCATCACGGCCCTGATATCACTTTCCTATGATAAAAAAAGCGTGCTCTCATGGCGTGCAATCGAGGCAATCGGTGTGGTAACAGCCGGAATGGCGAAGACATCCCCTGAGGCCGTCAGAAACATCGCAGGCCGTCTCCTGTGGACGATACGTGATGAATCAGGCGGTATCGGCTGGAGCGCCCCGGAGATACTGGGAGAAATAGTAAGGAACAACCCTGAACTGTGTTCGGACATCGCCCCGGTAATCGTCTCATTTCACGAAGAAGAGATGCTGACTTCCGGTGTATTGTGGGCGGTGGGACGCATCGGAGGCGGCAATGCCGCCATGGTTGAATATGCAGCCTCCGTCATACCCCCTTACCTGCACAGTGCAGAGCATAGGCTCCGCGCCTTTGCCGCTCGTGCCCTCGGAGCAATCAGGGCAGTGGATGCTGCCGGTGAAATTGAAAAGCTCCGGCATGACAGAAGTATCATCGAGCTTTATGAAGATGGGGAACTGCTGGAAAAAACCGTCGGCGAAGTGACCCGTGAAGCGCTGGCGAGGCTCTCCGGATTTTCAGATTCCGCGGGGGGTGCAAAGGCCATATAATCAAATCTGCAGTACCCCCTGCTTTTCGCCATGTCGTAAGTCTCACACAGGCCCAGATCACACGCACGGCTGAAATCGGCGCATGCCTTTTCCGTATCACCGATAAGCATATAGGCAGCGCCCCTGTTGTCGTAAGGCTTGGCAAGTCCGGGGTTAATGGCTATGGCCCTTGAATAGTCGAGTATGGCACGTTTATATTTCCCCATCGCAAAGTAAACGAGTCCCCGGTTATTATAAGCCCTGGCATATTGTGGATTATTCCTGATGGCATTTCCGAATTCGGCCAGGGCCGGTTCATACTGCTTTAACATCAAATAGGCAAACCCCAGATTGCTGTAGGCCTTTGCATATTTCCGGTCGATATCCACGGCCTTTTTATATTCTTTGACAGCGAGATCATATTGACCTTTCAGAAAATATATATTCCCCCGGTCATTATATGCCCTCGCGCATTGAGGGTCTTTCTCTATGGCCCTGTTATATTCGACCATGGCGAGATCATACATGCCTTTGCCGGCATACATGATCCCGCGGTTTACATGTTCGTGTGCCAGGCGGGGGGTTGATGTGAAAGCACACGCGGTAAAAATAAGCGCTGCTCCTGCCAGCAATACATGAGCGAATTTTAGCATGGCTGTCTTCTCCTGATCATTGTTTGGATTTTAATTATTTCATGTTGCGGAAAGTCATTATCTGATCA
>WFVK01000324.1 GCA_015491705.1 Nitrospirota bacterium
ATATACGCCTCAATCAAATAAAACATACAATCAGCAGCGTATATAAAATTACTTGACAATCAGAGATGAAAAAAGATAATATATTTTTATATATCTATAACTCAAAACATCTTCCATAAAAGGAGTATATCCATGAGTCGCATCTTATTTATCGCCCACGTTGACAGAACCATGTTACTTAGCGGGGGGTTTGTAACGTTCGGGCCTATGTGGCTGTCCGCGGTACTTAAGAAACACGGCCATGAAACCACCATAGCAGGAGTAAGTTATAACGAGGTGGAAAAGACCTTTGAAGAGTTCAGGCCGGACATTGTCGCATATACAACATTCAGCGGCGGACATATCACTTTTATGGAATGGAACAGGAGACTCAAGAAAAAATTCAATTTCTTCGCCATGTTCGGCGGCCCCCACCCCACTTTCTCTCCCGAGATGATCGAAGAGGACGGAGTGGACGGCGTTTGCAGGGGAGAGGGATTCGAGGCAATGCCCGAATTTATAAATAAGCTGGAGAGGGGGGAAGACATTACAAATGTAAAGAACTGGTGGGTCAAGGTAGACGGTAAAATCTATAAAAACCCCCAGCGTCCCCTCATAAAAAATCTCGATATCCTCCCCCCGCCAGACAGAAGCCTCTATAACAGGTATAAAGACTATCAACTGGCAAGGACGGCCACCGTCATGACCAGTCAGGGATGTCCTTTCAACTGTTCCTACTGTTACAATCATCAGCTTCACAAGATGAGACTCAAGGGCGACCCCATATTCCGCCAGAGAAGTGTGGACCATGTAATGGATGAGTTGAGGCAGTTGAAGAGAGACTATCCAAAGGTAGAGTACCTGATATTCAGGGATGAGATACTCACTATCAACAAAAAGTGGATAAAGGAATTTTCTGAAAAATACCCGCGGGAAATAGGCATTCCTTTTTACTGTCTCATGAGACCGGAGATTATCAAGCCTGAAGTCATCGACGACCTGAAGAAGGCAGGCCTGTACTATATAGGCATCGGCATCGAATCCGGTAATGATTTCATAAGGAACAAGGTCCTGAACAGAAATATGACCAAAGAGCAGATCATCAACGGGCTTAAAATCCTGCATGAAAAAAATGTAAAGTTTTCCATGTACAACATAATCGGCGCTCCCCACGAAACACTGGAAACGGCCATGGAGACGTGGGAACTGACTGTAAAATGCAAGCCGACTTTTTGTGACTCTTTCCTGCTTACGCCCTACCCAAAGACGGAAATATACAATTATTCGGTGGCAAACGGTTTTTTCAATCCCGACGTTCCGTATCCCGAGACTTACCATGAGAGAATAATATTAAATCTCAAGGATAAGAGGCAGCTCGAAAACTTCATGCATCTCCTTGGAGTCGCGGTTGAATTTCCATATCTTATGCCGTTGATAAAGAATGTCCTGATAAAACTGCCCCTCCGTCCGTTGTACAACAGGATAAGGAAGTTCTGGAAGGGGTATGTCTACAGGTACAGGATATATCCATATAAAGTCTCCGCAAGGGAAAGCGCAAGGATCATCTATAACGAGATTTTTGTATCAAAGGTTTAATCTCTCTCTCCTGATAAGCATTCGGTTATATCTCATCAAGTCAACCGGGCCGTCGTGTATCCTCAGCCTCAAATTATGATTATTAACCTTAACGTTGCATAAAGCCGGCAATGGCAATAGTTTAATGCCGCTGCAGGTAAGGTTAAACAAAACATCGTATCGCTTGAGTTTTTAACGCGCACCACCCCGTATACCAACAAAAAAGGAAGGCATTCCGGAATGCCTTCCTTTTCATTATCTGAACTTTATTGTCTGCTTTTTAGAACGGATAACCCGTTACCCAGCCGTAACTCCATGAGGCAGGAGTGGTGGAAGGATAACCCGTCGATGGCATTATATTATCGGTCTGATTCGTATCATTTATCGGAATCGCCACTGTTATCTCTTTTTTGCTTCCGTTAAAAACATTTCCTGAAAAATCATGAACCAAAGCTCCCTTATTTTCATTAAGACGCCAGTAGCCTTTCAGGTCGGAGGTGCGCGCACAGGTACCTTCTATGCCAAGTTCCTTGTTCCAGCAACTGCTGATCTCCGTTGCTGTCCTTGCTGTGGTCCAGAGCCGTACCTCATCTATAATCCCCTCGAACCTGGTGGCTATATTCACATAAGCGCTTTCATCATAACTGTAATCTACGTCAAAGTCTGTCTTGGTGTATTCACCGTAACCATAAGGCTTGGTTGCAACCAGTTGTCCTATGCCCATTCTCTCCTTATTAACATCGTAAGTAGGATCAACAGCAAACTGTGAACCGGTTGATGCACAATCTTTGAATTGACCGTTTATATAAAGATCCAGATGTGGCGTTTCAGCCATTGCTGCCGCAGTACAGCTTGATGTGGCCGTGTGGGAATGTGCTTCGTTAACGAGCACACCGGCAATATGGGTCCAGTCACCGCTCGCTATTTCCGTACTGCTGCCGCTGACGGTATATTTATTGCTCGGATCATTTGAGCTTCCGGTGGTCGGTATTCTTATCCCGAATTTCGGAGTGTTGTCTGCGACCCACATTAATACACCGCCTGAATCATAGTGCGAGAAAATGCCTCCATTTAAAGTGGTAGCCTTGCTTTTTATCATTGCCTCAATAGTAAATTCCGTCCCCGCAAGACTTGGAAGATCCTTGTTTGCAAGGGACTTACGAATCCATATAGTGCCTACAATTTCTTCACTCGATGAAGTAGATGTAGAAGCGCTGCTGAAGTCAACGGCATAATTTCCCTCATCAAGAAGCTCGACTTTCTGTTGTGGGCCTGTGCCGCAACTTATAATGACAAAACCTGCACACAGGACTATAATGGCGGCAGTCAGAATTAACAACGACTTACTCTTTACTTGGGTTAGCGTTCTCATAACATCCCCTCCTACAAAGGTTATTAAATTAATTATCACGATCAGGGAAGACGTTTAACTATACATATTCCCCCTGAAAATGTCAAGGTTTTTTAAAAAATTTCTACAAATTCAAGTGGTTAATAATTCAGCAAAGCTTTTATTTTTTCTGAATAGTTCCCGGGGGCGAGTTCAGCGGCTTTATCTGCATGTTTACGGGCATTTTCCATGTCGCCGGTCCTGATATATA
>WFVK01000325.1 GCA_015491705.1 Nitrospirota bacterium
GTATATTTATCTGCCTTCTGCCTATGATAGTGGTCAGGAGCGCAAAAGAAGCCGATATTATAATACCAGCGACCACGACCGCCAGAATTTTATGGGTGATTTTCAGGTTGTTCAGGAACATACCTTCCTTATCTCCCTCCCGTTTCAGGGTTCAATAAAAATTCCGCACGTTATTTTGCCGCATAGTTACTGTAGTTATCGGCAGAATCAGGACCGATCTTTAGGTGCCCTTACAGAGAGAAGAACAGCAAAGGTGGGAGTGCAGGTGGTGTGAAATGTAAAGAGCGCAACCCCGCTTTAAGAAACGAGGCTGCGCTGTAAAACAGATATGGAATAAATACAGTTAATGTTCTTCCGCGGGATTGGCGTGTCCTATCTCGCCGGTCTTTATCGCTATCGCAACCTTTGCAAACAGCGTAAAGATCAGGAAACCGATTGACCACACGCCTACAGAGATCCACAGCTCCAGGGAATTGGGGAAATATTCGTAGATCTCGCCCAGTGTCCCGGGAATAAATCCGGGGAAGACAAGCCCGATCCCCTTCTCTATGTAGACACCTATGAAAATCAGCACACATGCCACATTAAGAGGAATAAAGCTCTTCCTCAATGTCGGAATCAGCAGGATCAGGAAAGCTATTGAATTGAAGATAACCGCCGTCCATATCCAGGGAACAAGCCGGTCGTGCCCCTGGAGTCCGTAGTAGAGATAATCCAGCGAAGCAATATGATCGGTGGCTGAATAAATCTCCTTGTAGAGTTCCGCTATCAGGAAAAAGAGGTTAAACGCCATTGCCCAGGTTATCAGCTCGCCGACCTTGAAGAGCGACTCGTCCGTGATCTCCAGCTTTGTCCTCTTCCTTATGATCTGGAAGATGATAAGCATAAGGGCAGGGCCTGAAGAAAATGCCGATGCTATAAACCTCGGCGCCAGTATGGCGGCGTTCCAGAACGGTCTTGAAGGAAGACCGGCATACAGAAAGGCCGTAACAGTATGAATACTGATTGCGGCAGGTATGGAAAAGACTATAAACGGCCATATAAACCCTGTCTTATAGGATTTGCCTGCATATATCTTGGCAAGGGCGTAAACCACAAGGAACAGGTTCAGAAAGAGATACAGGTTCAGCACAACAACGTCCCACGTGAGGATGGACTGGGGGAAATTAAAGATACCGAGACCGGGAATAAGGTGCCAGAATCTTTCAGGACTGCCCATATCAAGAAGAATGAACATAAGGCACATTGACACCGCGGCGACGGCCATGATCTCACCGATCAGGACGATATTGCCGATCGGCTTGTACTTATAGACATAGTAGGGGATGACCAGCACAACCGCGGCTGCAGCCACTCCGACCAGAAACGTGAAGTTGGCGATATACCAGCCCCATGAGACTTGGTTCCTCATGTTGGTGACAATCAGGCCCTCGCTGGCCTGTTTGACAACAAAGCTGATCCCTATCGCCGCCAGCACCAGGAGCACACCCACCCATAGCTTGTATGCCCTGCTGCCCCTTGTTATGGTCCTTATGATTCCATTTATCGCATCGATTAACATAGCTCTACCTCTCCTCTATCTTTTAACAGGTCTGCCCAGGCTGAAAAAATAAAAGAATTTCGGGTTGGTATTGAGTGATTCCTTGAGCCTGAAGACCTTTAAATGTTCAAGGATATACCGTATCTCGCTCTTTGGATCAAGCAGGTTACCGAACTTTCTCGCACCCACCGGGCATATCTCAACACATGCAGTATACCTGCCCGCTCTCGACCTCTGGATGCAGAATGTGCATTTTCCGACTGTTCCTTTATACTGGGGCCTGTTTCCCAGATAGTGCATATTGGGGTTTATTTCCTCCTTCGGTACAGAGGGCCTTCCCCAGTTGAAGTTTCTGGCCCCGTAGGGGCATGCCGCCATGCAGAAACGGCATCCGATACACCAGTTATAGTCTACTACAATTATTCCGTCAGGCTCTTTCCATGTAGCCCGTACCGGACAGACTTTCACGCAGGGAGGGTTTTTACACTGCTGGCACTGGACGGGAACATAATAGCGGCCTTCCTCGGGAACCGTTTCGGGATTGTAATAGCGGTTTGAATGTTCAAGGGACTGCCATTTCTTGTTTTCTTTTTCAAATTCCAGCACCTTTATCCAGTGAATCTGCGGGTTACGGGACAGGTTGTTTTCCTTGACACACGCATAGATGCACCTTCTGCAACCGATACACCTGGAAAGATCAAGGGCATAACCGAAAACGACATCATCCATCGGTGGAGTGGCCTTTACCGTAATCTTCTTCCCGTATTTGAAAGACAGCTCATCTTCCATCTTTTTGAGTATATCCTTCAGGTCATCCTTACTGAGCCTCTTGAAATGCTGCCTGAAGTATTCCTCCACCATGTAGGCATCGGCGTTTCCGGCGGGAAGCGCAAGGGCTGCAGCGCCTGCCGTAAGACCGGCAAGAAACTTTCTCCTTGTCAGGCTGCCTTTATTTTTCCCTTTGATATCTTCTGACATTTATCTGCCTCCAAAATAATTTCTCGATCGGTGTTACTTACCCTTCAGCCATACCTTCAGCGGTTTTCTCGGCACCGGCATAGGTTTTATCGGTTTAAAAGGCGGGTTGTGGGGATTGTGGCACTGCGTGCAATGCATATACTGTTTCTCACCGTTCCAGTAGCCCGTCCTCTTGCCGTGAATACCCATCTTCCACTGCCGGTAGACATTTCCATGACACTGCTCGCATACCTTGTAGTATTCATTGAAATCGACCAGCCTGCCGTTTATGAGTCTCAGCTTGTCCCTCTGCTTGGCGCTGTGACAGTCAAGGCACCATCTCTTGTCATGATTGACCACCTCGCCCGGTATTTCATTATGGGGCTCGTCCAGTTTGCGCCTCGTGTAGTTCGTTTCCCACTCTTCGTCATGGCAATCGGAACAGGGGAACATCTCCAGTTCATTCATTGGGGCTAAATATTTCTTTATCTCCGACACAGGCCTGTCAAAAGGGACTTCTTCTTTTACCTCCGCCTCTGCCGACGATCCCTCGGGAGCACTGGATGCATATACACTGCCGGAACTGTACGCAGATAGCAGAATAGCGACTAACACAGTTGACAACACAAAAAGATTAAGTTTCAGGCGTTTCATTATTTAGTACCTCTTAAAGTTGTTTTATCGAGAAAAGCCTTTAAAGAATTGCTGTACTGCGTAGAAAGTATACTCAAAAAGATAATTCGGAGTCAAAATAAAAAAAATTATGAAATTATAAACTTAACTTATTATGCAGCCGTCCGGCGTCTCGGCGCAGGACAAAAGGTCTGTACTGAAAATGCCGATAAACAAAGGGGATGGCTGACTATGGCCTGTGTTAAAGTACAGTCACTTGTCATTTCCGCAGGCAAAGCGGGCCGGGAACACTTTCTTGAAAAAAAGATTCCGGACATGCCGGAATGACAGAAAACGACAACTGCCTTGAGGTGACAAACGGACTTTAAGGCCGGGCAACAATGTTTAACAGCTTAAAATTCAAGATAACCATTACAGCCTTTCTCATCATCTCCGCAATCATGACCCTATCCACGTGGAGGGATATAAATGAAACCGAACGGCTGCTGCTTGAAGGACACCGGGAAAAAGCCGCCCTCCTCTCCGACAGGATAGCGCACAGCATAATGGTGCTTATGACAGAGAACAGGGGGCAGGATATGCAGGCGCTGATAGAGAGCCTGGTCAGGGGCCGGAAAGAACTGGAAAGAATACGCATACTCCGGCCCGAAGACGGTCTCATAGTCGTATCCTCGGAGCCCGAAGAGATCGGAAAGGTTTTAAAAAACACCGGCTTAACGGGGAAACCGGACGCCCCCGGAGGAGGGCCGGGCAGGCAGGAATACGTCTCAAGATTCACAGCTATCAAAAACCGGAAGGCATGCCACGCGTGCCATGATTCCCGGAAAGACGTTCTCGGCATACTTGCCGTCGATATATCCCTCGATGATGTAACCGCATCCCTCCGGGAGTTCAAGAAAGAACATTTCAGGGAAGCGCTGGTCGGTTTTTTACTGATTATGGGCGCCTTCACATTTGTCGCCGGCGTGCTGATAGACAGGCCCATCAGAAAAATGATAGGCACCATCAGAAAGATCGAAAAGGGGGATTTATCGGCGAGGATGGATGAAAACAAAAAAGATGAATTCGGTCTTGTGGCAAAGAGTTTCAACAGAATGCTCGAGACCCTTGAGTCTGCAAAAAAGGAGATAGAGACTTATCACGATGAACAGATGCAGAGGGCGGCGAAACTTGCATCCCTGGGAGAGATTGTTTCAGGGATCGCCCATGAAATAAAGAACCCCCTCGCGGGGATCAGCTGCGCGGTCCAGGTCCTGCAATCCGAAATGGATGAAAACGACGGGCGGAGAGTCATTACAGGCGAGATACTGCATCATATAAAAAGGCTCGACAGGACGCTCAAAGATCTCCTGAACTATGCAAAACCAAGGCCTCCCCGCTTTGTGCCCTCAAGTATAAACAACGTACTGGATAAAGCGGTTTTCTTTGTTTATCCGGAGGCAAACAAACAGAAGGTTGTCATAGAGACAGAGATTGCAGATAATATCCCCGCTATCATGATGGACCCTGACCAGATGCAGCAGATATTCCTGAATCTGATAATAAACGCTGTTCAGGCTATGCCGGACGGGGGCAAACTCACGATCACAGTATCTGAAAAGGATAAAGACGAAATCGATGAGCACGGAATAAGAATCCCTGAAACCGGCAGGGTGCTGGCGGTAAAGTTCGAGGACACCGGCAAAGGCATAGAGGGCGAACATATAGACAGGATATTTGATCCCTTTTTCACAAAAAAATCCAAAGGCACGGGGCTTGGACTGGCCATCAGCCGCCGGATCATACAGGAGCACGGCGGCGATATCGCGGTTAAAAGCGAAGTTGGAAAGGGGAGTATTTTTACGGTATACTTGCCGCTGGAGAGATGATAAGCGTAATGTTGCATAAGCGGGCGGGAGCGCCTGCCGTAAAACCCTGTTTAATAAGGTCCGGAGGTTCACGGTTCGGGGTTCATGGTTTCATGCAACTGACTACAAGGTGAACGGGGGTGTTGGTTGCTTCGCGGTAAAATTCTTGTAATCGATGATGAAAAATTCATCCTGAAGAGCCTTAAACAGCACCTTGAAAAAGAAGGCTGCGAGGTCTTAACCGCGGAATCCGGGGAGGAAGGGCTTGAGATATGCAAGGCCGATACACCCGATATCGTCCTGCTTGACCTGAACATGCCCGGAATCAGCGGTATCGAGACTCTTAATGCCCTGAAAAAGCTGAACAGTGATCTCATTGTAATCATTATAACCGCATACGGCGACATAGAGGCGGCTGTCTCAGCCATAAAGCAGGGGGCATACGACTTCGTTGAAAAGCCTTTTGAACTGAACAGGATCACTGTACTGATAAAAAAGGCCCTGGAAACAATCCACCTGAAAAGAAAGGTCGATTATTTCAGGGGGGAAAGACACGACACATACAGCTTTGACAATATTATCGGCGTATCCGCCGCCATCCGGGATGTCATCACCCTTGCCAGAAAAGTCTCCGAGAGTGACGCCAATACCATCCTGATTCAGGGTGAAAGCGGCACAGGCAAGAGCCTGCTTGCACGGGCCATACATTATCACAGCCCGCGGGCGTCCGAGCCCTTTGTCGAGGTCACCTGCACCGCCATACCCGAGACGCTTATTGAAAGCGAACTCTTCGGGCACGAAAAAGGCGCCTTTACGGATGCCAGGGCAGCCAAAAAAGGCCTGTTCGAAGTCGCCGACGGCGGCACAATATATCTTGACGAAATAGGAGACATAAAACTATCCACCCAGGCGAAACTGCTGAGGGCACTTGAAGAGAAAACATTCAAGAGAGTCGGCGGCCTGAAAGACATAGCTGTAAACGTCCGGATAATAGCCACCACCAACAGGAAGGATCTTGAAGGTGCCGTCAGGGAAGGGACCTTCAGGGCCGACCTCTATTACAGGCTGAAGGTATTTCCCATTTTCATACCGCCCCTGAGACAGAGGAAGGAAGACATAATTCCGCTTGCACTGCACTATATAAAGAGATTCAACAGGGAATTCCGCAAGAATCTACAGGGCATCTCCCCTGAAGCGGAAAAACTCCTCAGAGATTACCCCTGGTACGGCAATGCAAGGGAATTGAGAAATATCATAGAGAGAATATGTATTCTGGAGGATACGGACATCATATATCCGGAACACCTGCCGTCCGAGATAGTCAACTGCTCCGGAACTGCGCCGGAGAGCGGAGAAGGCGCATCCTCCGGCCTGCCCGAGGAGGATCTGTCCCTTAAAGAGGCGGAAAAGAGACTCATAGAAAAAGCCCTGAAAAAGTCCGAAGGCAACCAGACCAGGGCCGCTGGGCTGCTTGGGATATCAAGGGACGCACTGAGATACAAGATGCAGAAGTTGGGTCTCCTGTAGGGTAATCTTGATGTTGCGGAAACGCGCAATGTTTTATGCCGCTGTAAGGCTGAATCAGGTTGATTATAGATTTTTATTATTTTATTATAAGTGTATACATTTTTTCGCCTTTTATGGATATAATTAGAC
>WFVK01000326.1 GCA_015491705.1 Nitrospirota bacterium
ATCTTGGAAGGCTCTATGTTGAGACAAAAAAATACAAGGAGGCTATTCAGCATCTTCAGAGAGCCGTGCGGCTGAATCCGTATCTGTGGGACGGTTTTTACATGCTGGGCATTGCCTACGAAGCTGTTGGTGATCTTGACAGGGCCGCCTTGAATTATGAAAAGACCCTGGAGCTGAATGCACGCAGTACCGACACGAGAAAAAGACTCGCCGGCGTCTACCTGAAAAAAGGACAGATCGACAAGGTCATAGAACAGGTTTCGGAGATTGCGAGGGCCGAGCCGGGAAATATGAAGATCATCGGAATGCTTGCCAATATTTACGCGGGCAACAAACAGTTTAAAAAGGCTGAAAAAGAGCTGCGCAAGATTATCGCCGCCGAGCCTGAGAATATAAATGCAATATTCCTCCTTGCAAAGATACTGGGCATGATGGAGAAATATGATGAGGCCGTGGAGCAGTTTGAGCTTCTTCTGAAACTCATGCCGGACAAGCCGGATGTGTATTATTATTTCGCCCGCCTGTATATCCAGAAAAAGGATTATGCAAAGGCCGAAGAGATACTGAAAAGGGGCCTTGATGTTGCACCTGAAGATGATGAGATAAACTTCAGTCTCGCGGTGGTCTATGAAAAAATGGAGAAGTTCGACGAGATGTTTTCATATCTAAGGAAGACACTAAAAATCAACCCCGACCACGTAGAGGCGCTCAATTACCTTGGATACTCTTATGCAGACAGGGGAATCAATCTCGATGAGGCCTTGGATCTCATCAAGAGGGCCGTTGCGCTGGCCCCTGACAGCGGCTACATCCGCGACAGTCTCGGCTGGGTTTATTACAAGAAGGGGATGTACAGGGAGGCCCTGAAGGAGATAAAAAAGGCATCCGAGATCGAAAAAGACGACCCCCTCATCCTTGAGCACCTTGGAGATGTCTACAAGAACCTGAATAACAAAAAGGCCGCCATAGAGGCATGGAAGAAATCCCTTGAATTCCATGAAAAGGAAGAGGGGCTCAGGGAGAGGGTTGAAAAGAAGATCCGGGAACTGCAATCCGGGAAGAATCAATGAGAGACTCTTCACTGTCCCTGAAGGCTCCCGCAAAGATAAACTGGTTTCTGAATGTGCTCGGCAGGCGCGATGACGGATTCCACGAGATTCAGAGCCTCATTCAGAAAATAACCCTGTACGACACGCTTACATTCACCCCCGCGGAAGATCTGATATTGCAGACCGATGTCCCCATACCCGCTGAAGAAAACCTCGTCTATAGGGCCGCCGTCCTCCTGAAGAACCGCTACTCTGTCAGGGCGGGCGCCCTGATACGTCTGGACAAGAACATACCAGCCGGCGCCGGGCTGGGCGGTGGCAGCGCCGATGCAGCGGCCGCCCTTGCAGGCCTGAATGAATTCTGGTCCATGAATCTCTCAGCGGAAGACCTCTGCAGGGCAGCGGAGCAGCTTGGCTCGGACATACCGTTTTTCCTTCACGGTTCCCTTTCTTTTGTATCCGGCAGGGGGGAAAACATACTTCCCTGCAAGGCCGAAAAAACACTGGCCCTCCTGCTTGTAAAGCCGTCTTTTGATGTATCAACCGCATGGGCCTATGAAAACTTCTCAAAGTTGACAAAAAAAAGCAGAAAATCCGATAATATTAGACTGATTATCCGCAGTATAGAAAAGGCGGAACTCGACGGCATAACAGGGAATCTCTCAAATGATCTCGAAACCGTTACAGTTGAAAGCTTTCCCGTGATCGCAGGGATAAAAGAGAAGCTGCTGCGGGAGGGAGCCGTTTTTTCTCTCATGAGCGGCAGCGGTCCCACCGTATTCGGCGTATTTGAGTCACGCAGCAGGGCGGAGGAGGCAGCGGGGGCGTTTGACGGGTTCTGGACAGCGGTTGCAGAGACGGTTGCAGACTGAAACTTATAAAACTTGGGGCGTCGACAAGCGGAAAGTCACAGGGTTTTGGTCCCTGCATTCGGGGGTTCGAATCCTCCCGCCCCAGCCATCACTATGCTGCATCAGCCTGCTTCACCTGCCGATCCTATTTCTGCTTGACATCCTCTGCACTTAATGATAGGTTCTATGTAACCATAGAATAAACTTAAAAGAGAATGTTAGATTTAAAATTAAAGTCATAACCTTCATTGAAATAATTACCCCATATTTGTACAATTAAGCGTGCTCAACGTAACAAAGAAAAAGAAAAAAGCCACTACATATAAA
>WFVK01000327.1 GCA_015491705.1 Nitrospirota bacterium
GCAAGCTGCCGGTGTTCACCCTGGACCCTGCATACGAGAACATGATATCACAGGCCCAGGCGGGCAGCATAAACCCCGAGATCGTAGGCAGGCTGGCAAGGAGCATTGAATCGATACTCGCCTCCGGAAGGCTCAGGGGCTCGCAGCTTATCATCCTGTGCTCCGCAAATGTCAGGAGATACCTGAGAAAGATCGTGGAGGGGATAGCCGCTTCCATCGTGGTCATTTCAAGCGCGGAGATCATACCTTCCACAAACCTGGATATCAGGGGGATGGTGAAGTATGAAAATTAAAAAGATACGGGGAAGAAACTTCAGTGAAGCGCTTGCCCTGGTCAAGAAAGAGCTCGGCAGAGACGCCGTGATTCTGTCTTCGGAGGATAAAAACGGGATCAGGCCATATGTAGAGGTGACGGCGGCAGTTGATTACGACCTCGAGCCTGTTGACAGTGAATACGCCGGGCTGAGGGGGCGCGGCGCGGACTCTGCATGCCGCGGCAACGGCGGTTTGCCCGTGAATCCTCCGGCGGAACCGGTCCCGGGGGAGTTTTTTGAACTGAAGCAGGAGATAAAGAGCCTTAGGCAGAGCATCGAGACCATGAAAAACAGCGGCTTTGAGCTTAAATTGCCGGAAGACAGAAAGAGGATGTTCTTCTTTCTGAAGGAGAGATCGATAAAAGAGGAATTCGCCCTCAGGCTTGTGCAGAGGGCCGCTGCCATAGAGGACATTGAAACGGTCATGTCCGGCGACATTCATACTGCCCCCCCTCCGGACGGTGCACCGGCGGATTCCGCGGGCATCCAGGCACAGGCGGGCAGGAGGATAATGATGCTTATCGGGCCTACCGGTGTGGGCAAGACAACCACTATTGCAAAGCTTGCATCAAGGGCGATAAAGCAGGGCAAGAAGGTCGCTATGATAAGCATCGACACTTACAAGATAGGGGCAGCGGAGCAGATAAGGATATATTCGAGGATGATCGGCATCCCCCTTGACATAGTCTCAAACACGGAGAACCTGAAACACAGCATAAAGAGGTTTTCCGACAGGGATACCATATTAATAGACACCACAGGGCAGAACCCGGGGGACAGCGGCTATATCAGCGGCCTCAAGGATGTGTACAGGGCCGGGCTGCCCATTGAAACCCAGCTCCTGCTGAGCACATCGAGCGATTGTGATTTCCTCATGGACACTTACAGGCACTACAGATCCCTCCCCGTGGATTATATCGCATTTACGAAAACGGACGAGGCCGTGAAACTGGGCTCCATCTACAACCTCTGCTGCATTTACAGGAAACCTGTTGCCTATATAACCACGGGGCAGAGAGTGCCGGGGAATATCGAGTTTGTCGACACCAGGCAACTGACAAATCTTATTTTAAGAACCGGGAGCGCATAATGAATATCGCTGAAGGAAAGACCGTCAGGACAATAGCCGTGGCAAGCGGCAAGGGGGGGGTCGGGAAGACGAACATCACGGCAAACCTCGCCATCGGATTCAGCATGCTTAATAAAAAGGTGATGGTATTTGATGCGGACCTTGGATTAAGCAACATCGACGTCATACTGAATCTGGCCACCAGGTACAATATCAAGGACCTGCTGAAGGGCGAGAAGAGACTGGAAGACCTTATTGTGGAAGGCCCGCAGGGCATAAAGATACTGCCCGCAAGCTCCGGCATACAGGAGCTGACCTCGCTTGACGAGTTCCAGAGACTGAGGCTTATTGAGGAGTTTGAATCGTATAACGGAAGCCTCGATTACCTCCTGATAGACACATCATCAGGGATATCCGAAAATGTCTCCTTTTTCTGCATGGCCGCGCAGGAAATCATTATAGTGACATCTGCTGAACCCACTTCAATGACGGATGCATACGCCCTCATCAAGGTGCTTTTTACGAAATACCAGGAAAAGGATTTCAGGATACTGATCAATAATGTAAAGAACTCCCATGAGGCGACAGAGGTATATAAAAGGCTTTCAACAGCGGCTGAAAGGTTCCTGAGCATCTCGCTCGACTACATAGGTTTTGTACCCCATGACAGCTCCGTGCCCAGGGCCGTGCGGCAGCAAAAGGCCCTGATAGATATTTACCCGGAAAGCGAGGCGGCCAGGAGCCTGATGGAGATTGCCGGGAGAATCTCCGGCGAGAGCAGTAACAACGTAAAGGGGACGCTTCAGTTTTTCCTTGGAGGTCTTTTAAAGGCGAAATGTTAAAGTACAAAACAAAGATAAAGGAAGAGACAAAAGAGGAGATAATAAAGGAATTCCTGCCTTACATCAGGTATACGGCCTACAGGCTGTCGTGGAAGCTCCCGCCCCATATCACCATTGACGACCTTATCAGTGTGGGCCTTATGGGGCTGATGGATGCAGTCGACAGGTTCGAGCCCGGCAAGGTAAAGCTCAAGACATATGCGGAACTGAGGATAAAGGGCGCAATGATTGATGAGCTGAGGGCGACCGCCTGGATCCCGAGGTCCATGAGGAAAAAGATCGACGAGATCAACAAGGCCCGCTCAAGGCTTGAGAAAAAGCTCGGCAGAACGCCTGACGACGCGGATGTGGCGAAATCCATGAAGATGCCGCTTGACGAATACTTTAAGATTCTCAAATACGCGACAGTCGCCAATCCCATCAGCCTGGAGGATTTCAAAAACAATAAATTCGCGGACAGCAATCTCAATATCACTGAATGCATAGCAGACCCCAGCGCCAAGACACCGCTTTATCTCCTTGAGGAGAAGGACAACAGGAAAAAGCTTGCAGAGCTGATAGACACGCTCCCTGAAAAAGAAAAACTGGTGCTGGCCCTCTATTACTGGGAAGAGCTCACAATGCAGGAGATAGGAAAGGTGCTGAGCATTACAGAGTCAAGGGTCTGCCAGATACACAGCCAGGCCATTATAAAGCTCAAGGCAAAGCTTAAAGAATCGGGTTAGCATGTCATGGCGATTGAAGGTCTGAACAACATATACGGCGTGCCTCCCGTAGGGAAGGAACAGGGGCCCGGACTCAACCGGAGGAGAAAAAAGGATAAGGACCGGAAAAAGGAGAGGAAAGAAGAGGATGGCGAGGCACAGAAAAGGGGTAAGGGAAGAATCGACATCAGGATATAGGGCATCTCTTTCCCTGGAGGAAAAATTTGCCTGTGCGCCTGCATATGATTCAGGAGACATATATATGTTACAGAGACGGAGGATATTCAGACGATGCTCAATACTGCTTTATTATCAGGCGGTTGCATATGACCGTGCACCGCGGACGTTGAGGTGTGAGGGGCCGTTGTCTTCAGGCACGGGGTTTGCTTCAACACAGGGAAAACTATAATGAGGGAGAATACCGTAAATGTATAAAGGGATTTACATAGCGCTTTCAGGCGCGCTTCTGAAACAGAAACAACTGGATCTCTCGGCCCAGAATATGGCCAATGCAGCGACCTCCGGCTATAAAAAAGAGCGGATATCCTTCAGGAACAGCCTGATACCGGTTGACAATAAACCGGCCGGTGCCCCCGACGGCAGGTCAATGAGCGATGTGTCCGCGGTTGCAACCGATTTTTCACCGGGCGCCATGATGAAGACGGGCAACCCCCTTGATCTGGCGATAAACGGGGACGGTTTTTTCGCACTCGAGGGAAACACTTATACACGGAATGGAAACTTCAGGATAGACGGCGAGGGTTATCTGGTTACGCAGGACGGCAGGAGGGTTCTCGGCAGCGGCGGGCCCGTGTCAGTGCAGGGCGGCAGGATCGATGTGAGCGCTTCAGGGGAGATTTTTGTTGACGGCGTATCAGCCGGAACATTGAGGATAGTCGATTTTCCGGACAAGAATGTCCTTGAGAAATTAAGCGGCGGGGTGTTTTATACCAGGGCCCCGGGCAGAGAGATAAACACGCAGGTCAGCCAGGGTTACATAGAGGCGTCGAATGTTGAGGCGGTCAGGGAGATGGTGGAGATGATGGTATCCCTCCGGGAGTTTGAGGCGTACCAGAAGATGATAATTGCATTTGATGAGGCATCATCAAAGACAGTGAACCAGATGGGGAGATGAGAGTGAATAAATTCGTAACAGTTCATCACTCCTCCCGCGGCCGGCGTTTTTATGCAGCTATAAGGTGAATTCAGTATTCAAAAGGAGGTGTTGAGGAATGCAGCGGTCAATGTTTATAGCGGCAACGGGGATGGAGGCTCAGAAACTGAATATAGATGTAATCGCCAACAACCTCGCAAACGTGAATACAAACGGATTTAAAAAGAGCAGGGCCGACTTTCAGGAGTTGTTGTACCAGGGCATAAAGAGGGCGGGGGCCGCATCTGCTGAAGGCACCGAGATGCCGACCGGAATCCAGGTCGGCCTTGGTGTCAAGCCTGCCGCGGTGCAGAAGATATTCAGGCAGGGAGATTTCGTATCCACTGATAACCCCCTTGACATAGTGATAGAGGGAGACGGTTTCTTTCAGATATCCATGCCGGACGGCGATATTGCATATACCCGCTCGGGTTCCTTCAAGCTGGACAGCGAGGGCAGGATTGTGAATTCCGACGGGTATCTGCTTGAGCCGGCCATAAGCATCCCCGCCAACACACTGGATATTACAATCAGCCCTGACGGGACAGTCTCGGTCATCCAGCCCGGCAGCCCGACAGCGGTGGGAGTGGGGCAGATAGAACTGGCGCAGTTTATCAACCCGGGCGGGCTTCAGGCCCTGGGAAAAAACCTGTTCAAGCCCACAGGCTCATCAGGGGAAGCAGCGACGGCAACGCCGGGCTCGGAGGGTCTCGGCACACTCAGCCAGGGCTTTCTCGAACTCAGCAACGTGAATATTGTTGAGGAGATGGTGAACATGATCGTCAGCCAGAGGGCCTACGAGCTTAATTCAAAGGTGGTGCAGGCATCGGACGAGATGCTCCGCATGGCCAACAACATAAAGAGATGATCTCAGGCTGAAACCTGCAATATGTGAGGGAGGAAAATGAACACGAAAGCCGTTGCAGTGCATAAAACATTATTAATCGCGGTCAGCCTGCTGATTGCCGCGGTCTGCATTGTGCCCGCTCCCGAGGCTGCAGCCGGGGCATGGAATCCTGAAACAGTGCTGGCTGCACACTTAAGGAGCAGTTATCCATGGGAAGAGATAGAGGTTGACAATGTACGGGTGCTCGGCAGGCTTCCGGAGGGTTCACCGCAGAGGATAGAAACGAAAAAAGGACCGCTCGGCAGGGCTGTCTTCACGTTTGTATACGAAAACAACAGAAAGGTTATCGTAAAGGCGGATGTGAAGGCCCTGGGCAGCGTCGTCAAGAGCAGGAGACCCTTCAGAAAGGGGCATATTATCACCGGAGACGATATATATATCGCAAAAATGGATATAAGAAGGATGCCCAACAACTCCATCGGAAGCGCGGAGGCCGTGCTGGGCAAGTCACTGAGAAGATCCATTGCCGCAAACATCCCCATCGTGGAGGACATGATTGAAAAATCGCGTGTGGTGAAACGGGGCAAGAATGTGGTGCTTTTGATAAGGCGCGGCGGGCTGAATATCACGGCCGCCGGCAGGACCAGAGA
>WFVK01000328.1 GCA_015491705.1 Nitrospirota bacterium
CTGGCTGATATAGTTGCAGAGGCCCTGCAGGCAGCGCGGAAAAGGGCCGGGGAACTGGGGCGGGGTTCTTGACAAAACACCCGGCATCCTACATGATGAGTAAACCAAGATTATACCTGAATAAAGGGAGGAGCTGACCAAATGTTTATCTTCGCCAATCTGTTCCATGCCGTGGCATATATTCTGGATGTGGCCCTGACTATTTACATGTGGATAATAATCATATCCGCCCTGTTAAGCTGGGTGAATCCCGATCCCTACAATCCGATAGTCCGCTTCCTGTATTCGGTTACAGAGCCTGTTCTGCATCCGATAAGAAGGCGCCTCGGCTTTTCAATGGGGGTGGACATATCACCGCTGATAGTGATACTTGTTATCATGTTTATCAAGTATTTTATAGTGGCGTCACTGTTTGACATAGCTTCAAGGATGAGATGACAGTCAGTATTTGCATGCAAGTGCAAGGAAAATACAATATATCTATGGGGGTCATATGAGAATAACACCGCTTGACATTCAGCAAAAACAGTTTTCAACCAAGTTCAGGGGCTTTGACATGGAGGAAGTGGATTCCTTTCTTGAACTCATAAGAGAGGAAATGGAAGAACTTCTCAGGGAAAATGCAAACCTGAGAGAAGAGGCCAGGAGATTCGAGAAGCAGTTGAAGGAATATAAAAATCTCGAGACAACGCTCAAGGATACGCTTGTAAGCAGCCAGCAGATGGTGGAAGAATACAGGAAGAACGCAAAGAAAGACGCGGAGCTTATAGTAAAGGAGGCCGAATTGCGGGCGGAGGAGATGATCAGGGAGGCACAGGACAAGGTGATCAAGATTCACGAGGATATCACGGATCTCAAGGGGATCAGGAGGCATTTCAAGGAAGAGATGAAAAGGCTGATAGAAAGCCACCTGAGGATGATGGAGTTCGACAAGGAGCGCGAGGAAGAAACCCCGCATGAGGTATAAAACAGCCCCCCTCCGTGACAGCCCCTCCGCCGGCCGGCCGGCGGAGGGGTGCAGTTGTGCAATCCTTGCCGGCGGAGAGAACAGGAGGATGCCTGTGCTGAAGGCGTTTATCCGGGTCGGGGGACAAAGGATTATAGAGAGAAACCTCGGCATCATGAAACGGCTCTTCAGTGAGGTCTTTATTGTCACGGACAGGCCGGAACTGTACCTGTATCCCGGTGTCAGGCTCCTTGCCGACATCCACGATACAAGGGGCCCCATGGCCGGTGTCTTTACCGCTCTTTTCAATGCCTCAAACCCCTGGGTCTTCATATCCGCCTGTGACATGCCGTTTGTAAACGGATCCGTCATAGAGTATATGGCGTCAAAAAGGGACGAGCATGATGCGGTGGTTCCGAAATCCTCCCGTGCGCAAGGCTCTGCAGAGCCGCTTTTCGCCTTTTACTCGAGAAGGCTCCTGCCCTCCATGGAGAAGGCTGTGCTGACAGGGAAAAAGGGCCTGAAAGATTTTTTAGGCGATAAAAGAGTACAATATATTTCACGGGCGGAAATAAAAGGGATCGACCCTGATGGAGCATCATTCATAAATCTCAATACTCCTGAAGACGTTGATATTTATTTGCGGCCCGAAGATAAACCTTAATGTTGCATAACCCACCGTAAAACCGCCGGTCTCTCCCGAACCCCGGCGATGGTTTTACGCAACGGAAAGGAGGGGGTGATGTTCGGTCTTGGAGCAACAGAACTCCTTATCATCCTGGTAATCGTCGTGATTCTTTTCGGCGCATCGAGATTACCCGAGATCGGCAGGGGCATTGGAGAGGCTATCAGGAATTTCAAAAAATCCACATCCGAACCCCCTGAGATTGATGTAACACCGGGCAAGAAGTCCGGGGAATCCGGAGAGGGCAAGGAAAACCGGCCGTAAGTGGAACCGCGGAAATGCTTTGCTGAAATCGACCTCAATGCCCTGTCCGGCAACCTAGGGGTTGCAAGGGAAAAAACAGGCAGCGGCAGAAGCATACTGGCTGTTGTAAAGGCCGACGCCTACGGGCATGGGGCGGTAACCGTATCAAAACACCTGATAAGAGAAGGCGTCTCCGTTCTCGGTACGGCCTTTACAGGAGAAGCCGCCGCCCTCAGGGAATCCGGCATAACCGTACCAATAGTCGTCTTTTTCGACAGGGATAATATTGATGCATATTTCAGATACGGTCTTACCCCTGTGGTTTCTGATCTCGCCACTGCCGGAAGATTCTCCGCCGAGGCCCGCAGGCGCAACCGCCTGATTGCAATCCATATTAAAATAGACACCGGCATGAGCCGTATCGGATTTGATACAGACCGCGCCCGCAGGGACATACCCGAGATAGCATGTCTGCAGAATATCCGGCTTGAAGGGCTGATGAGTCATTTTTCCGATGCAGACCTCGAGGACAAGGAATTCGCAAACCGCCAGTTGAAGGATTTTATCTCTCTCAGCGATGAATTAAGACGGAAAAAAATCACTTTCAGATACTATCATATGGCAAACAGCGCGGCTGTGATAAGCATGCCTGATGCCCATCTCAACATGGTGAGACCCGGCATCATGCTGTATGGTTATTCATATCCGGACGCCGAAGGCCTAAAGCCCGTACTGAGCCTGAAGAGCGGCATCCTGCTGCTTAAAAAAGTCCCCGCTGGTACCCCGGTAAGCTACGGCAGGACGTTTATCACAAAGAGGGAAAGCATTATAGCTACAATCCCGGCCGGCTACGCGGATGGATACAGCAGAAGGCTTTCCAATACCGGCGAGGTGCTCATCAGCGGAAGGCGCGCCCCCCTAGCCGGGAGGGTCTGTATGGACACGATAATGGCGGATGTCACGCATATTCCGGATGTCAGTTACGCCTCGGAGGTAGTGCTGATAGGCAGGCAGGGGAATGAAGAAATCACAGCGGAGGAGATCGCCCGCAAGACCGGCACCATCACATATGAAGTCCTTACATCCATCGGGCAGAGGATAAAAAGGGTTTATAAACCTTGATGTTGCATAAACCGGCAGGAGGGCATGCCGTAGAACCTGAGAGTATCCCTCAATCTTGCATCTTGTGCCGCAAATCCTGTATCCTTTCAATGTCATGAATATGTTAAAACCCGAAGAACAGCTCAGGCGGATCAGGGCCGGCACAGCGGAAATACTGGTTGAAGAAGAACTGCTCGGTATGCTCCGGCATTCCTGCGAGACCGGGACCCCCCTCAGAATAAAGGCCGGTTTTGATCCCTCGGCCCCTGATATACACCTCGGGCACACGGTGCTCCTTGAAAAAATGCGCCAGTTTCAGGAACTGGGGCATGAGGTGATATTTATCATAGGGGATTTTACGGGTATGATAGGAGACCCCACGGGCAAGTCGGAGATGAGAAAACCCCTGAGCAGGGAAGAGGTGCTCAGGAATGCCGAGACCTATAAAAAGCAGGTCTTCAGGATACTCGACCCCGAAAAGACACAGGTAAAATTCAACAGTGAATGGTTCGCTTCCATGGATATAATGGACTTTGCGAGACTCGGTTCAATGCAGACGGTTGCGAGGATGCTGGAGCGTGAAGACTTCAAGAAGAGATTCCGCAAAGGGCAGGATATCAGCATACTCGAGTTCTACTATCCGCTGCTCCAGGCCTATGACTCGGTTGTGCTCAGGTCGGACATCGAACTCGGCGGCACCGACCAGAGATTCAACCTGCTCATGGGAAGAAGCATGCAGAGAAAAATGGGCGTAAAGGAGCAGGTCGTGATCATGATGCCCCTGCTTGAAGGCCTTGACGGCGTCAACAAGATGAGCAAGAGCCTCGGCAACTACATCGGGGTCACGGATTCACCAAAGGAAATGTTCGGAAAGATAATGTCCGTCAACGACAGCCTGATGCTCAGGTATTATGAACTGCTCAGCCGTATCTCCATAGACGAGCTGAATAACCTGAAAAACGGCCTCAGGAACAACTCGCTGCACCCCATGGAATGCAAGAAGGCCCTTGCATTTGAGATAGTTGAAAGGTACTGGGGCAGGGAGGCGGCTGTAAAGGCAAAAGAGGAATTCGAGAATGTATTCAGGAAAAAGGGCGTGCCTGATGACATACCGGTTTTCAATCCCGGGGCCGAAGACACGGACACCTGGCTCCCCGCGATAATGAAGCTCTCGGGCCTTGTCAAAAGCACCGGTGAAGCAATACGGCTCATAAAACAGGGCGGGGTGAGGGTGGACGGTGAGAAATGGACCGAGCCCGGAAAAAGACTGCCGCCCGGCGAACACCTCCTGAAGGTGGGCAAGAGAAGATTTCTCAGGATCAGGCCGCGTTCCTCTTAAAATACGTTTTTGAATACTGCGTGCAGGATTCTGTATCCCACCACTGCTATACCCTTTATATTCCCCGTGATCTTTGACTTTCCCGTGCCAGCGCGGTAGCTGACGGGGACCTCCTTAATCCTGTAGCCCTTTTTGACGGCCTTTACCTGCATCTCAACCGTCCAGCCGTAGTTGTCCTGCATGCACAGATCCAGCAACCGGTCGAACTTGACGGCCCTGAAGGGCCCTATATCAGTGTATCTGAATCCGTAGAGCAGCCTTATCAGAACCGTGGCCAGGAGATTGCCGAAACGCACAGGCACGCGGAGTGCGCCTTTCTCAACGCGTCCCATGATCCTTGAGCCGAGCACCAGGTCGTAATCCTCGTAAACCACGGGCTCGACCAGCCTGATTATCTCATCAGGATGGTCGCTGTAGTTGCCGTCCACAAATACGACTATATCCGGGGGCTTTGTCCTGAGGTATTCAATCCCCTTGAGACAGGGGTAGCCGTAACCCTTCCGCGCCTCAAAAAGCAGCGTGGCTCCCCTTTCACGCGCTATAAACGGCGTCCTGTCCCTGCTGCCGTTGTCCACGATCACAACCTCGTCCACGAGGTCCCTCTGTATATCATCCAGCACACGCGGCAGTGTCTTTTCTTCATTGAGCGCCGGTATGATCACCGCTATTCTCTTGCCGTTCAGCATGCTTTCTCTTTCCTGGATTACCCCCCTCCCTTTATGATATCCAGCATCTGGCCCCACCATTTAAACTGATTCTCAAGAAACGACATCCTTTCAGGCACTGTAAAATATATCACGGCCATTATAATGATGACCGCGATATACAGGATAAAAAAAAGGTCTTTTCTCTTTTCCGCCCTCATTACCGTTTAATCCTTGCTATCTTGTAGTTTTCATCGGCATAGACAACCCTGAAACTCCCCCCTGCTCCGGCAGGCGACGGCCCCTGTCTCTCCATGGCGATCCATTTATCTTCCTGCGAGTACCGCCTGAACAACACGTATGTCGCATTATTATGCTCCAGACCCCTCACCCATCCGTCATAGTCTTCGGACCTGACATAGACTATCCTGTTTGAAAACGCCCTGTTCCATAAGGGAGAGAGAAACAGCGGTTCAAAGGTATAGGCAAGTGTGTCGCCTCTTAATATATTATCACTTATCCACGTCCAGTATCCATACTCCTGCCGCGCATATAGATCTATTACAAAAGGGGCCTGCCGGGCTACTGTCCGTCCGGCCGGGGGCAGGTGAATGAACTCCCTCACCTTCGCCGGCGTAATATCCGGTGAATTTACAGTAAGAAACACATATCCCGCCAGGAGCAGGGCAAAGAGTCTCAATACATTTTCCCTTCCGTGAAAATAATCCATCAGCAGCCCGAAGGAAAGCGCGCCGAGCCCGGTGATAAAGATAACATACCTCGGATTCCAGTTCCTCGGATACAGAAGAAATGCCGCAGCAAAGATTATACATAGCGCCAGATAGTCATGCCTTTTTTTTATCAGTGCATAACCGGCGGAAAAGAGAACACCGGGCAGAAAAATGATAAACCATACAGGGCCGAGCCCGCCCAGCTTGGAGTCATAGAGATAATACCCGATATTCTCCAGCCATACATACAGCGGCCTCTGCACGGGATTCAACTGTTCAACAACCCGTGGAGCAGACTCCACCATGCCGCTGTACAGTCCCTTGAAGAGGGTGATATTGAATACGGTTATCTCCATGGGATACACCGGATTGCCGTATAACACCCAGTTTTTCACATACCAGTATGCCCCCATGAGTAACACAGGGGCCAGAAAGCAGACGGCATAAAAACTTAAACCCTTCCATATGGCCCGGCCCCTGGCAGGAGAGCCCCCGCGGGATACCGCATAGTTCCGCACCTGCCGGATCAGAACTACAGCGGACAATATAATTACAAACAGCGGGCCGGAGCCCTTTGAGCCGAGCAGTATGCCTGCCGCCAGCCCCGCAAGCACGGTCTGAATCTCTTTCTGCCCTGATATTCCGGCTCCCGGCCCCCTCCCGCGGGGTGAGGGGGAACGGGAGGCCGAATCGCCGTCAACCAGGAAATTGACTGCGATTATGAACAGCGCTGATACCGCCACATCCACGTAGTTCGTTGTGGACTGGAGGATAATCACGGGGGTGAAAAAGAAGAGCAGGGAGGAGTAGACCGCATACCTTTCCCTGACGCCCGTCTTGAGGGCGATACTGTACACTGCGAGCACGCCGGTTATTGCAAAAGGCAACTGGCTTAAATCCACGATCACGTCGTTCTGCAGGAAGATGATATTCCATATGAAGAAAAGCTCCATGTTCTTGGGAAAGATATTTATGAACTGATTGATAAACGAGTGACCGGAGACCTCCCGGATGGCGCCGTCCTGCATTATGTAACCGGCGATCGGGAGGTGATACCAGAGCGCATCCCATGCATACGGGGGGAAAAGATACCCCGTAAATATTATCCGGACAAGGGTCAGGGCGAAAAGGCCGGAGAGGAATAACAATATCCGGTCGTTCCTGATTATCCCGGCTGCCCTGGATGCTTCCGCTTTTATCTCCATGAGAACGGACATTAAAAAGGACCGGATATTATTACCGGCTGCAGAAGGCAGGGCATCTCTCCGGGGCGGCAGGGCCAGCACAAGCACGGTCAGGGATATCGACATATTAAGCAGGAAAAGCGGGACGGCAAAAAGGTGGCTGAATATGACGCCCAGGATCATCTGCGTGGCTATTATCTGCGCCAGGTACAGAACAAAGGCCCCGATTACCCTGTCGGCAAACCCTATGAGCCTCTTCTTTCTGAAAAGCAGGATATACCACGAAGAAAACAGTGAGAGATTTAATATTATATACGCCGCCGTCTTCAATTAATCAAAGCAGTTCCAGAATCTCTTCAAACTGCAGTCCGTTATCTCGTGATAATGCCTGTATTGTTCCTCTGCCCTGTCCTTCAGGCCCATCCTTTCATAAACCTCCGCAATGTCCCACAATGCATAGCGGTTCGTCGGCTCTATCTGAAGCACACTGTTATACTCCGCCAGGGCTTCCTTGTATCTGCCGCTCTGCTTGTAGATATTGCCGAGGGTCTGATGGGCGTAAACATTCCGGGGATTCATCTCCACTGCCTTCCGGAGCAATGCGACAGCCTTGTCATACTCGCCTTTTTTCATATAGAGATACCCCAGGTCAAAAGAGGCATAGGGATGGTCGGGTGATACGGCCAGGAGCTTTTCATATACGACCACGGCCCTGTCAATATCTCCCCTGTCTTTATACATCAAAGCAAGATTATAAAGGGAATAGACATCTTCAGGGTTTGATTCCACGGCTTCCCTGTATTTGCTTATTGCCTCTTCAGGCGAGCGTATGGTCTGATAAAAGACCCCCATCAGGGCATATCTGTTCTGGTATATATAGAGAGATAACACGGAGAGGATGAGAAATGCCGCAAGCTGAAACAGGAGTTTTTTTCTAATCTGCATGCATCCTTCTGGGAATGGGAACAAGCCGCCCGCCTGATATTTTTTGAGTCTATAAGAAAATCAAGTATTCCCCCCTTGCAGATAAGGCGCAAGGGGGGAACTCATTTATCCGGTAGAGAGGTCAGGTCAAGGAACACATACATTCCAACCGAATTGCTTTTTAATGCATGTAGACAAATGCTATGCCGAGGTTGTCACCGAGACCGGTATTGCTGGTGCTGAAGATGCCGGCTCCGGCAAGGTCACGGTTGTATGAAAGCACTGTCTGCATCTTTGGAGTTATTTTGACTACAAGGGCAATTCCGCCATTTAAGTCATTCGGCTCGAGAACCAGTGTTTCCTTTATAATTACAGCATCCCCGTTTGATGCAGCTCCGCCGTATTCATAGCTTGCATTTATAAGTTCGTCGGAAACCTCTGCGTTGCCAACCGACCTTAACCAGCTTAATACGCCCCTTACAGCCAGTTTCGGGGTCACGGGATATTCACGGACCAGGGTGACTTTAATCTGATCAGAGGGCTTAAAGGTGACAGGGTCATACTCGGTGTTTTCAAAGGCGTACATGTAACCGATGTTAAGCACGCCGTATCCCTTGGAAAAGGCCTTGCCGAACACCAGGGCCAGTGTAAAATCATACTGTCCCAGGCCGAGACTCAGGTCAGTAAACGGATAGCCATAATCATAGGCCTTGGGGATCTTGAGTGTTCCCTCAACGGACATCAGGGCCCCGGTGCCGAGGAGATTGTCAAGCAACTTGTGCCTTAAGCCGAGATTTATGTCTCCGATCCCGCTCGGGCCGTCTTCGCCTGCATATTTCATGGTATCGTTGGATCTCTGCCAGTCGTAAGGTATGGAAGCGGTAACCGTCAGATTGTCCGTAATTCCGTATTCACCGTAATAGGTCAGCTTGGTGGATGTAAACTCCTCCTGCTCATCCACGTACGGCCGCGCTGTTGTGGAGGTCACGCGATTGTCCGCGTCCCTCTCTATGGTCGTGAATTTCTTTACCGTCTTATAATAGCTCAATGTCAACTGGTTGTAGGAATGGCCTTTTGGCTGTGTCCACGCTGAAAAAGCTTCACTGGATAAAAAGATGCTGGTTACTGCAACGATTAATAAAATCATCAGTCTTCTTTTTCTCATAGCCCTTACTCCTTTTCTTTAGAATAAATTATTTAAAAAAATAATTTAGAGGGTTTGCTCCTATGCTGCAATAGCGTCTTCCCTGTTTCTCTTGGAACTGAAGTGCCGTACAATCGGGTTTGAAAAAATACCCTTCCATATTACCTGAATAATAGATAAAAAAGCAACATAAAAAAAACCAACCATGAAAATCATGAGAAAAGGGATTGACACGTAAATTTTATTCATATATGCGAAATAAATATTGAACGCAAAATAGACGCCGAGGACCAGTTCAAGGATAACCAGAATGGTGATTCCCCCGCCGTATTTCTTGCCGGCCCATTTATCCTTTTTGTTCTCGATCCTGTATTTCGGGGTGCGTTTGAAGTCCGTCTGTTTATTGAATATGGCCTCCAGCACGGCCTTTGAATTGCTGACCGTAAGGCCTATCCCGAGGGACATCAGCATGGGCAGGTAGATAAGCCTCGATTTCCAGTCCCTGTACGCCTCTTTCTGGGAACAGAGATAGAAAAAGGATATGCCTATTGTGGCCACCAGCAGAAAAGGGACATCCGTCACCAGCATCTGGAACCACCCGATGTTTATCCTTGCGACCATGGAGGGATATATCAGGAC
>WFVK01000329.1 GCA_015491705.1 Nitrospirota bacterium
GTGGTATTCAGGAATAAAATCTACCAATCGGACATATTCAGGTCTTATTCCGTTAAAGTGCTGTTTGCAGGTGCAGTAATGGGGCTGCTTATAATCAGCCTGCCTTTTTCCGGAATTGCAAGTGCCATTATCGGCATTCTCTTTTACGGACTTTTGTCGCTGAGCACAGGCATTGTCAGCAGAAAAACCGTTCAACTGTTTTACCACCGTATGGTGGGACAGAAGCCGGTTGCATAGACGCTGCATGTGCCTGCTGCCCGGCCAGCGATGTTTTTAAAAGATTATGTTAATTAACAGGGTAACCAATGCGAAATTTCTGAATCCGTTTTTTACGGGGCTCCTTTCCTATTATTTTGCGCGCCTCGTCATGCAGTCATATTCCCTGGCCGTTGCCTTGCTTGGAGGGGCCATGTTTGTATTTATTTTTCTGACGAATGTGGAATATGCCTTCTACTTCCTGCTGGCGACGCGGGGCATAGTTGATGTCTTCTATACCATTCAGACAACCGGCGGCCTGAGAGTCACACATGTGATAGGAGGCGGGCTCGTTGCGCTTTTTTTATATTATACAATTGTCGTCTCGCGCTATAATCTTTTCAAGTTAACCATAAACAAGATATACATCGCCTTCCTTATCGTGAGCATTCCCGCCATATTTTTCTCCAAGAGTATAACGGCCGGCCTGGGATACTGGTTCAGATTGTTTCAGGGATTTGCAATCATAAACCTTACCATTATGGTGGTCCTTGCCTCCCGCGATGAGCTGTACAGAAAGAAAATATACACGATAAGCATAGCCGTCGTTATAGCCATACTGTTTCCGTATATTGTGTTTATAAAGAACTGGATCATGGGAATAACGGCTTTCGGCAGCGGAGGGATCCCCCGGATTGCTGCATACGGCCATAACAACAACCTATTTTCATATTTCCTCTTCAGCGTCTTTTTCTTTTGCCTGTACCTGTATTCGGTGGCGGACAGGCCTTCCCGCAAAAGGGCATGGTTTGTCGTCCTGTGCATACTTGCCTCTACAATGATATATACGTATACAAGAAACATATGGTTCGGCATGCTGATTCTGCTGTTTGTATGGAATATGCTGAGAAGAAACCTTGTGGCCAATACCCTTGCCGCCGCCGTTGTAATAGTCATGATCCTGTATAATCCGACCGTCCAGGAAAGACTGAAGGACGCCAAGGTTATCATGGAGGCTGAAGGAGGATTTTTTGATCTTGATCCGAAATTGTTGGCCAGCAGGATGGGCATCTGGCAGGACAACATCGATTATCTCATGAATCACACGAATCTCATGAACAGGCTCATGGGAAACGGTTTTGATATCAAGGTAAGGATACGGTACATGTACGAGAGGTTGCGGCCGATGGCCGAACACAATAATTACCTGACATTGCTGATGAATACCGGGATATTCGGATTGATCGCTTACATGCTATATATGTTTGCCCTGTTCCGGCATGCCATCAGACTGCTCAGGAGCGCGGCGGATGTTCATACAAGAAGCCTGGCCGAGGTTTTTACAGCCCTGCTTGTCAGTTATACAATAATGAGTTTATTTACTCATATATTGTGGAATATAACCTTTCAGTACCACTTCTCGGTCTTTGCGGGTTTTATTGTGGCGAGCAATATTATAGAGGAAAGAAAAAGTGATAAAAGGCATGATACGGCTGTTGCATAAAGGGGAGCCTGCCGTAAATCTTTCAGGCACTCACACGGCCCGCCGGCGAGGTGCATCGCTGAATATGTACCGGCCGGGAATAATCGGCCTGCTCTTTTTATTTCTGCTTGTTTTCGCACCGTATCCTGCAGACGGTATATCTTCCGGGGAAAACAACGCCCTGTATCATAAGGTATATGATGCCGAACGTTATTCCTGGAGACAGGTGCGGGTCAACGGGGGCGGTTATACAAATTTCGTCCTGCCGGATCCTGCTTCTCCGAGTACGGTCTACGCCGGTGTTGATGTCGGGGGTGTCTACAGGAGTGACGATTACGGCGAAAACTGGATTCCCGTCAACAAAGGACTGGACTGGCCGTCCGACAGGCTGGTGGCCGCGCTTGCAATCGATCCACGGACCGGCACACTGTACCTCGGCGCCGGCGGCTACGGGAAAGGAGGGATTTTCAAAAGCACCGACAGGGGTGAGTCCTGGAAACTGCTGAGCAGGAAGGTGATATTCAACAGCCGGGGGATTCAGCAGACCAGAGGCAGGGGGCTTATAGTCGTTGATCCTTCGGATTCAGCGGTTATTTATGCGGGAAGTTACAAAGATGGCTTATTCAGGTCCGCGGACGGCGGCAAGACATGGACCAACATGGGGCTGAAGGGCAGGCGCATATCATCGATCCTTGTCAGTTCCGTTGATCGCGGGGTCATATATGTTTCATCCGTTGGTGTCCCCGGAAGCAGGGACTTTCAGGGCGGGATATTCAGAAGCACCGACGGCGGAAGACACTGGGAGAGGATCGGAAAGGAAATCGTCGATGTTTATCAGCTTGTGATGGACCCGCATGACCCTGACGTGATTTATGCGGCATGCGGGAGCCGGGGAATATTCAAGACCGTGGATGGAGGCAGGACATGGGCGGAGAAAAACAACGGACTGGGCGGCATCGGCCTGATTGCTTCAATGCTTGATGCAGGGAAGACAAAATATCTTACAGTGGATGTTGACCCCGATAATCCGGAAATTGTCTATACCGGATCCGGCGGCAGATACGGGCAGGTTTACAGGAGTGAAAACGGCGGAGGGCAGTGGAGGAGGATTACAGCATCTAAAAACATCCTGCCCGGCGACTGGTGGTATCAGGAGAAGCAGTGGCTCGGAAATACCGGCTCTTCAGTGAATTGTTTATCGATCGATCCGCGGGACGGCAGGCGGATTTATGTCTCGGGCAGGGGAGGCGTGTGGCGCAGTGACGATGCAGGAGCCACATGGCGGCCCAAGGTCAGGGGCCTGGAGGCCACGGTCATGAACCGCGTGGTGCTGAATCCACGGCGAAAGGACGTCTTTTACGCCGGAAATACGGACTGGGTCTTTTTCTACAGCCTTGACGGGGGCAGGACAATCCTCAGGACACTTGACGGAATGGGTAACTGGGACATAAAGAAGGACAGGGCGATTTACAGGAGATACAGGATGAAGAACGGCCGGGACTTTGCAATCGACCCCCGCACCTCTCCGGGCACTGTTTACATCGGAGGGGGCGCCAGCCGCAAAAACAGCGGAACGGTCTTCAAAAGCACCGACGGCGGAAGACACTGGAAAGAGGCAAACAGGGGACTTCCCGTTGCACGGGTATCCGCGCTCGGCATTGATCCGGGCGATTACAGTACGTTATACGCTGCTCTCAGCGGAAAGGGAGTATATAAAACAGCCGACGGCGGAAAGACATGGAACCCTGCAAACAATGGCTTGCCTGCCCCGGAAGGCATGTTCATGAATTACCTGAATGAAATCCTGATTCATCCGGCAGCCCCGGAGACTGTGTATATACTTGATAAAGGCAGGGGGATTTACCGGACGGCCGACCGCGGAAAGAACTGGGAGATTATCAGCAGGGGGCTGCCCCGCGCCGGTTTCAGGGGAATGAGATATTATACCGGCGGGCTGGCGCTGGATCCTGAAAATCCCGATGTGGTATATGCCGGTTTGTACGGGAAAGGCATTTACAGGACGGACAACGGCGGAAAGACATGGAAGAGGATTTCGCCCCCGTATATAACCAATGCGGGAACAATGGACACCGATCCGGGAGACGGCACCATCTATGTTGTATCCGTTCCCGAGGCAGGGGAAGAAGATATAAAGGGTTTCGTATACGGTATATACAAAAGTCCTGACAGAGGCAATACATGGAAGGCCATCGACAATGATGAACTGCTCAGAATATCACTGAAGATCAAGGACATCACAGTGGACCCGCACCACAGGGGAAGGGTATATCTGTCTACCATGGGAAACGGTATCATTGTCGGGGAACCCGCGGGGTAGGATTTTAATTGTTGAAGGTTATGAAACGGAAACTTGTAATCATAGGCATTGACGGCGGCACTTTCAGGTTGATCGACCCTTTGACGGAAAGGGGCATGTTGCCCAACCTCGAAAAGCTCATAAGATCAGGAACAAGGGGGATTTTAAAATCCACCTATCCACCGGTCACCGCTGCCGCGTGGGTGACCTTCATGACGGGAAAGAATCCCGGAAAACACAGCTTCTATGATTTCCGGGAATACAACCTGACCGATTATACACCGTCGTTTGTCACCACTGTAAAGACCTCGGTGAATGATGATGTCAGCGTGCTTCACTCCTCGAGGTATCAGGGGGAGACCATATGGGACTTCCTGGGCGATGCAGGGTATGAGATGACGGTGGTTGCCGTCCCCATGACATATCCGCCGTGGGAAGTCAACGGACGGATGATATCGGGCTATCCCTGCCCTGATTATACGCGTCCCAGTACCTATCCGCCGGAATGGGGCAGTGAGACGGGACGGCTTTTTAACATGTCCGCAATTGATTTTTCGAAAAAGGACGGCTTTATCCGGGAGTGCAAAGAGCTGGTAAGGAGAAAAGGCAGGATCATCACCCGAGTGATGAAGGAACAGAGGGGTGAAGTCTTTTCCGTCGTCTTCAGCAGCACGGACTTTGCACAGCATTATTTCTGGAGATTCCAGCAGCGGAAGGACCACCGGTATGCGCGCGTCATCGAGGAAATTTACCGCGAGGTCGACGATGTCATAGGCGAGATACTGAATCTGTCGGATGAAAATACGTCGGTATTCGTAATGTCGGATCATGGGTTCATGAAACACCCTGAAAAATATGTCAACATCAATTCCTGGCTGCTGAACGAGGGATATATTCATCTCGACCTGCAAAAGGGGTCACCGAAGTCAAAAATTTTTTCCGGGGCGTTCGATTTTATTCTCAATCAGATAAAATACAAGAGAGTGGGTCTGAAGATAGCCATAAAACAGAGATTAAGCAGGATGCCGCTTTTTCTCCAGCGATGGGCCTCGAAACACTACTTCAAGAGCGCCCTCATAGATTGGGGCAGGACACGGGCATTCAGGTACAGGATGTACGGATGTGTAGACGGCCTGGTCATAAATATGAAAGGCCGCCAGAAAAACGGGATAGTCGAAGAGGGAGAGGAATATGAAAACCTGAGAAAGGAGATCATGGGGAAGCTGCTCGAGATGGAGGACCCCGGGACCGGTGATAGGGTGATCGCCGAGGCATATCCGCGGGAAGAGTTGTACCGGGGCGACTTCCTGAAAAACGCCCCTGACATTATTTACAGGTTTTCGCCTGATTATATCGGCGGCGTTGAATTGCAGGGTCCGGTAATCAGCCCTGTGCGGAAGGAAACAACGGATGTGTTCAGCGGGGTTCACGACCAGGACGGCATCTTCATCGCATGCGGCCCGAATATAAGAAAGGGAGAGGATGCCGGCTGCTTCAGCATCACGGATGTCATACCGACAATCTTGTATGACCTCAACGTACCTGTTCCCGATGACCTGGACGGCAGGATCATCGGGGAGATTTTTACCGAATCCTATAAGAGTGCGAATAAGCCGGATTATACACCTGCCGGGAGAAAGACCATCGGGCATGGTGAAAGCCTGTCAAAAGAGGACGAAGAATCGGTGAGAGATGCCCTGAAGGGTCTGGGGTATCTGTAATATGACGGTGGAAAGGAGATAATGGGAACCGCAAGGAAGAAAATCATAATTATAGGGCTTGACGGCGGCACCTTTGATCTTATAAATCCCCTGATAGCACAGGGCAGGCTGCCCAATCTTGCAAAGTTGATTAATGAAGGCGTCAGCGGCGAGCTCAGCTCGACCATGCCTCCTGTGACCGCACCGGCGTGGATTACATTTCTCACCGGCAAGAGCCCCGGCAATCACGGCGCCTACAATTTCCGCACCTTTGACCTGACAAAATACAGCTCTTTCAGGGAGCAGATTATCAATACCCACTGGTTCGCCGGCGAGACGATATTTGAGATACTGAGCCGCAATAATATGAAGGTGGGCGCCCTGGGTGTGCCCATGACGTATCCGCCGTTCAAGGTGAACGGTTTTGTTATTGCTTCCGGCGCCCCGCGCACGATCATAGATGAAAAGAGCGTATATCCCCCGGAGCTGCTGTCAAAGGTCGGAAGATTCGATATGCCCCTGAAATACGGGAGGGAGAACCGCGATTACTTTCTTAAATACATGGAGGAGCATTTAGACAGACATACTAAGATAACCGAGATGATGCTGAAAGAGGATGAATATGATCTTTTCATGGTGGTGTTCGGAAATACGGACTGGGCCTCGCACCAGTACTGGGAGTACACCGACCCGTCCTTCCCCACGTATGATGAAGGGGAGGCGCGCAAGTACGGGAATGTTATAAGTGATCAGTACATAGCCGCGGACCGTTCCATAGGCAGGATCATGTCTTTTATGGATTCCGATACGATAATCATGATCATGTCTGACCACGGCTCGGGCGTTCATCCGGTGAGGAATTTCAACGTCAACACCTGGCTGAGAAACAAGGGACTGTTAAAGGCCAGGCGCGGCTCTTCAATGATTGTCACCGATCACCTGTATAAACTGACCAATCTGCTCAAGAACAAGGTCGCCCGTTATCATCCCGTCATGAGATTCCTCAGGAGGGTGCTGCCCGACGGTTTGCGCGAGAATATATCTTCCATACAGCTCAACACCAGAAATATCGTATGGGAGGAGACCAGGGCGTACTGGGTTCCCTTTATTCCCATGTTCGACAGCATTGTCATCAACAGGAAAGGCAGGCAGCCCCAGGGGACGGTCGCCGGTGAGAAGGAATATAATTCGCTGCGGGAATATATAAAACAGGAACTGTTAAAAATAACAGACCCGGAAAACGGCAAACCGGTGGTGGACAGGGTCTTTCTGAAGGAAGAGGTATTTGCAGGGGCCTATATCGACAATGCGCCGGACCTAATTATCGTTTTTAATGAAAAATATACGGGGAGCGGCAGGTTTTCATCGGATCTGATCGAGCCTATAGACAATGCCTTTTTGTCCACTAATTCAGGCTTTCATCGTCTGAACGGGATATTCATCGCTTACGGCAGCGATATCCGGAAAGGGGAAAAGATAAAGAACGCAAATATCATCGATCTGCCTTCAACCATTCTTTATTCGCTTGACACCGATATTCCGCTGCATATGGAGGGCAGGATTCTGAAGGAAATATTCAGTCCCGAATTCCTTGAAAGAAACAAGGAGAGATATATTCAGTCGGAAGAAAGGGCAGACAGGGATGGTGAAGAGGCCGAACCTTTATCGGAACGTGAAGAGGAGCAGATGCGAAAAACACTGAAAGGCCTGGGGTACATGTAGCATGAACATACTGCATATCAATAAGTTTCATTATTACAGGGACGGAGCCTCAAATGTTTATCTGAGGACCGCTCACCTTCTCGAGGAGCACGGCCACAAGCCCCTGTTTTTTTCAATGAATGATTTTGAAAACACACTGCCGTGTGAGACAGGCGCGTATTTTCTGCCCTATATTGATTTTTCAAGCAGGAATATCAGTATGGCGAAGAAGCTCCAGATTGCCGGCAGGTTTCTCTATTCCTTCGAGGCAAAGAGAAAGCTCTCCATGATGCTGGATAAATATGCCGTGGATATCGCCCATATTCACAATATATACCATCATTTTTCTCCTTCCATCCTGCATGTCCTGAAAAAAAGGAATATCCCCATGGTGATGACGCTCCATGACTATAAACTGTTCTGCGCCTCGTATTCAATGCTGGCAGGCAACAGAATCTGCGAGGACTGTTCCGAAAGAAGATACTATAATGTCATAAGGAGACGCTGCGTTAAAAATTCGTTCGTCAAGAGCGCGCTTTCGGCCCTCGAGATGTACCTCCATCATAATATACTTGATATTTACGACAATATCGATATATTTATCTCGCCGAGCATATTCCTCAGGAATAAACTCATTGAAAAAGGCATAAAAAAGAAAATCATCTATCTCCCGAATTTTATCGATGTCACGATGTTTGACGGCTTTAATTCGGGCGCGGATAATAATGGAGAGGAAAAGGAGAATTCCATTGTCTATTTCGGCAGAATATCCGAAGAAAAGGGCCTATGGACCCTGATGGATACGGCAAAGATCATCTCCCGGGAAAAAAATATGGATATCAGGTTCAAACTTATCGGAGAAGGGGCGTTCAAAAAACGGCTGCTTGAGAAGGTGAAAATGGAGGGCATTGACAATGTCAGATTTTTTGATCACATGTCCGGTGAAGCACTGTACCGGGAGGTGAAAAAGAGCAAGATCGTCGTACTTCCATCGGAATGGTATGAGAACAACCCCCTGACCGTCATAGAGGCATTTACCATGAGCATTCCTGTAATCGGCTCCAGGATAGGAGGAATCCCGGAACTGGTTAAGGACGGCGTAACAGGGCTGACCTTTGAAGCGGGCAACCCTGAAGAACTGGCCTCGAGGATCGGGGATTTGATGAATAACCCTGATAAGATAACAGAGATGGGAAGAAATGCCAAGGCATATGTAAAAGAAGAGCTGAACAGTGAAAAACACTATAAAAAGCTGATGGAGATATACAACACCGCCATAAATAAAAATCAAAAAACCGCCGGAGGCGGATAATGCGCGGACTGCCCGGATTAATACTGTTCCTTGTAATGATTGTACTGGCAGGCGTGCCCGCTTATGCAGGGGGTAATGGAACCTCAGGCGATGAAAACGCGGTTTTCAGGGATGTCACCAGGCAGGCAGGGCTGAATCTTACTCACCATTCCTATTCCCAGTGCTGGGGTGATATCGACGGTGACGGCCTGATCGATATCTTTATCGTAAATCATGTCGGAAGGCCTTCTTTATTTAAAAACATAGGTGACGGCACCTTCAGGGATATTACATCGTGGAGCGGCACCCGGCGCGGGGGAGATCTGCACGGGTGTGCCGTGGCGGATTATGATAATGACGGTGATAAGGATATTTATGTCAGCGTAGGTGCTAACAAGGGAAAGGGGAAGGGGCTTAACATGCTCTACCGCAACAACGGAAAAGGCAGGTTTGTCAATGTCGCCTCCGCTGCGGGA
>WFVK01000330.1 GCA_015491705.1 Nitrospirota bacterium
GTCATTATCTGATCAACTCGCTGTCATTTCGAACGAAGTGAGAAATCTTAACCCGTCGCAATATAAAGATTTCTCCCGCTGGTCGAAATGACGCAAGCTCAGGATTAGTTTCAAAAATCAGCTCCCGCAACAGATACTAATTAACAGCAATTCACGGTGAATACAAAAAAAGTGACCTGTAGCCACCGGGGAGCCGGTTATTTCCGGATAAGCAGCATTGCCGGGCAATTATTGCAATAAAACACTGTATATGACGGGTGTGTGTTTAAACAAAGGGTCAAATAAGGTGTTTCCCACTCTGCAGGGCCGTGAAAAAATCCTCAAATACCGGTTCAGGTTCTTGAAGTGACCCATCCAAGATAGACGTGAAGCCCCAACATATCATGTCGTTCCCCGGAAATTGCCAACGCCATTCTACATAGCGAACTTTTTCCAATTCCTCTTTCGCCTATCACGGAAATGCGTTCGAGGGATTTCCCGGCTGCGGACTTGCCCGCTGTTTCTAAAATTCTCGTGAGTTCCGGAATGCGCCCTGTGAAGAATTCTATGGGAACAGGTACGCCGGGAGTAAACGGAGAGTTATCCGATTAATTTCTCCTCCTACAATAAGGACTTATTTTCAGTACCCCTTTGCCCTATAACCGTTGAACCCTGAACCGGCAACCCCTGAACCCTCAACAAAGTGTTACTGCGGGCTCTCCCCCGTTTATGCAACATCAGGGTAAACCTAAGTATAGCAAAATCACCGGCAACCGTAAACAGAAAATCAGTAAGAATCAAGCGGGAAGGAGACAACGTGAGTCAGATTCTCCGGGGGGTCTTTCCACAGCACAACACTGTTGATGACAGGCGCCTGCAATGAGCCCCGCGGGACTGCCGGCGTACATGTCTATCAGTTTTTATAAGACCGAACCATCCGGATTCTGAGAGCCGCATGGTCTTGATTTCATCTCGCAGTGGCACCGGGGGCCGCACTTTCCTTTATTGTCGTTTCGCGCTAAAATATCAGTATCAGCAAGTATATTTCGCGAGGCAAAAACCATGGATGAATTCAGGACGGAGATGGATGAAGAACTGCAACTGAAAGAACGGCAGGAGGTAAAATCACCGCCGCTTTACAGGGTGTTCCTTCTTAATGACGATTATACAACCATGGATTTCGTAGTCCATATCCTCGAGACGGTCTTCGGCAAACCACCTGTTGAAGCCGTACAGATAATGCTTCACGTCCACAAAAACGGAAAGGGGCTGGCCGGTGTGTACACGCGTGAAATCGCGGAGACGAAGACCGCCGCAGTGGTTGAACTCGCCCGGCGGAACGGCTTTCCCCTTCAATGTTCAATGGAGAAAGAATGATAAACAAGGAACTGGAGATAACAATAGAAGCCACCGTAAAGGACGCCAGGACACGGCGCCATGAATATCTGACGGTGGAGCATATATTATTCGCCATTCTTCATGATGAATGGGGGATCGAGATAATCACCTGCTGCGGCGGAAACATTGAAACTCTCAAGGCGTTGATAGAGGGCTTTTTCGACAAGCATGTTCCCAAATATCCCGAAGATTCCAGAAAATATCCCGAGCCCACCATTGCCTTTCAGAGGGTCTTCCGGACCGCGGTAAACCACGTGAGGTCATCTGAAAAGCAGGAGGCTGATGCAGGAGATATACTCTCGGCGATATTCCTTGAGAAAGAATCCCATGCGGTGCATTTTCTCCTGTCCGAGGGCATAACGCGGCTTGATGTCATGAATTATGTCTCCCATGGAATATCAAAGACATTCGACGGGCTCGTGGAGGAGACACCGCATCCCCCTGAAACCAAAACCGCCCCCGGGAAAAAACCTTCTTCAAGGAAAGAGACCCTGAGGCAGTTTACTGTTGACCTGGTGCGCAAGGCTGCGGAAGGAGGCATCGACCCTCTTGTGGGCCGCGAAAATGAACTGAAGAGAACCATCCAGGTGCTCTGCAGGCGGAGGAAGAACAATGTCGTGTTTGTAGGAGAGCCCGGTGTGGGCAAGACCGCGATAGTCGAGGGGCTTGCGCTGAAAATCCACAGGGGTGAAGTTCCCGGCATCCTGAAACAGGCGCGTATTTTTCAGCTTGATATGGGCGGAATGCTTGCCGGCACAAAATACCGGGGAGACTTTGAGGCCCGGCTCAAGTCAACCATCAAAAGTCTCGAATCAATCCCCGGCGCCATCCTCTTCATCGATGAAATACACACTGTCGTCGGTGCAGGCGCGACGAGCAGCGGCTCAATGGACGCATCGAATATTCTGAAACCGATCCTGAATACCGGCAGATTACGCTGTATCGGCGCAAGCACCTATGA
>WFVK01000331.1 GCA_015491705.1 Nitrospirota bacterium
AACCAGTACAGCGCATCACCGGAGTATTTTGCGCTTGACATAACCGATCCGGTGAAGCCGAGGCTTTTATGGACGTTTTCCGATCCTGATCTCGGGCTGAGCATGTCCTATCCTGCGGTGGCCAAGATAGGGAACAGGTGGTATGCGGTATTCGGCTCAGGTGCTGCGGGGTATTCGGCGACCTCTGATCTGAAGGATTTTCAGGATGGAAGAGTGTTTGTGCTGGATATATCGTCCGGCAATAACGGGGTTGTACAGAAGTGGACCGAGGGCCGGAATTTCTGGAAGATTGATGCGGGGATTTCAAACAGCTTCATGTCCAGTCCCATTACAGTGGATGTCAACATAGACTATAACGTGGATGTGGCATACATAGGCGGTAATTATACTGACGCCAAGGGCAATCCTAATGCGATAATGTTCAGGATAACCACCACGGGTTCTGACCCGTCTCAATGGAAACTGTCGCCGCTTGGAGATGTAACTCTGATTGCAGGCGTTAAAGATGATGCAAAGAGGATAACATCAGCGCCGTCAGCGGCAATGGACGACATGACAAACCTGTGGATTTATTTCGGCACAGGACAATTCCTTGGAACGTCGGATAAAAACCGGACAGACACCGGCGCCTTCTATGCAATAAAAGACAGGTGCTGGGACGGAGGGAACTGTCCTCCGTTATATCCTGCGCCTGATCTGATAGACATCTCCGGCTCCGCGGTAGCGCCCGTCGGCACCGTCGGCACCGTCACCGGCGTAACGGGTTGCAGCGACACCGACACGGTAATAAATTCGTGGTCTACTCTCATAACCGCCTCAAACAACTGTGACGGATGGGTACTTTATTACAAGCGGCGGGGAGAACTGCAGGACTTCACGGGGCAGGCCCTTGCCCGGTATGGTGAAAGGTCTCTTTCCAAACCGCTTGTGTTCGGCGGTCTTGTGACCTGGGGGACGTATATCCCCGGAAAGGATGAATGCGCTTCCGATAAAGGTGAAAACCACGCGTATTCAGTATATTACAAAACAGGCACGGCATTTAAATACTACGTCTTTGATGAGCAGAAAGAGCAGGCAGAGAATGGTAATGCCTCCGGTCTTGTAGCCCGGACTAAAAAGCTTAAAATCACCCATCCTCCAGCTCCGCCCAGCGCACAGATAACCTCCAAGGGAACTGTAAAGATATTCTTCCCGGGCGGCGAAACAGCGATATCCGGGATTGAAACCAATACGCCGCTTGCACTCAAGAGCGCTTTAGCAGGCTGCAAAAACGCAGAGATACCCTAAAACCGGCACCACGCCTGCACCTCACATGATGAAGGTGAGGTGCAGGCATCCCCCCCCGGAAAAAAGCAAAGAAGTATGTAACGGATTACATACTTCTATAAAGCCGGTTACACAGCAAAGATAACAACCCTTCCTAACCCCCTTTAAAACAAGCTTTTTATTGTTAGCATTATATTTGCTACTCTATCCTGCAGAGCACGCAAGAAGGGGGGATAAATAATGCCGTTAAGAGGAATAAACAGACATAAAAATAAAAAAGGTGCCGGAATATCCGGAAGGTTCCTTTGCGCAGTGATCATAATGCTCTTTATTCTCACACTCAGCGGAGCTGCCGTCTCGGGCAACGGCGGCGATGCCCCGAGCATGGCGGACTATAGTGCATTTCCACCCATCGGGGGCATACTCCTGCAACCGAATATCCTTCTCAACCTGGACACATCATATTCAATGTTCTATTTTGCCTATGATTTTAATTTTAACCAGGCGGTGGACGGCGGCGGCGGTATGAGCAAATGCAGTGACGTGCCCGTAAGCACAGGCTTCAACCCGGATGGTCCTGACGCTCTTCCCGGAACCGCTGATGATATAACATACTACGGCTATTTTGATCCGGACCGTTACTATACATACACGGGAAGCGAATTCGTGGAATCATCAGGGGACAAATCAACACGCGGCAAGGCGGTAAATGAGTGGGACGGAAATTTCCTGAACTGGCTTACGATGAGAAGGGTCGATATAGTGAAAAAGGCCCTGATCGGCGGCAAGACATACGGCAGAATAAACAGCACGAGCGGCCACCCGAATGACCTTATAGCGCAGCAGCCGTGGATCCATTTTGAAGGCTGCAGAAAGCAGGTTTCCAACGCGGCGAAATATATCCCTTCGGCCCTTGTGAGCGCTGATCCGCAGATATTCTCCTTTAACAACGACAGGGGCTCGCATATGACAATTCCGGTGTCTGTCAATGATGTCTCTTCATTCAGTATAGGGACATCTTACAGCAGCAGCAACAGCTTCAGTGTCGTACTGCATCGCAGCGACACCGACGTGCCCGAAGGCGTAATACAGAGGCTTGCCAATAATGTAAGATGGGGACTTGAGTTCATTTCCGATCAGGAGCAGTATACCGCCCCTGGAAAGTGCCTGTGCATGGTAAACACCGAGACATTCAACGGACCAGGGGGAGGGAGCAAGACCATAACGAATGTGCAGGGCGGCAAGGTTGTGGTGCCGTGCGGGTACAATACTGTGGCAGACATAGTGAGCAAGATCGCAAATAATGTTCCCCTGACGCCCGCAACCCCGATTGCCGAATCCCTGTGGACTGCAACCGGCTATTTCAAGCAGGACATATCCGCCGCGAATTCGACAGGGCCGAATTATACCGGATCATCCTATCCCGTGAGCGATGCGGCAGACCCTTATAACTATGCCGAGGACCCGGCTGTCAGTAAAAGAAGGCTGCCGTGCGCCAAAAGCTTTGTAATCACTATTACGGACGGGGAGCCGACACAGGATCAGGGCATAGCATCTTCAGTCATATCAGAAAATTCGGTATATACCGACAATGAAGGCCCTGTGCCGGGCTGGGCGGATACTACAAGCACTGATGGCGGCTACCTTATAAACTCGTTCTGGGACCAGACATACCTGAAGGGTTCCCACTATGTGGATGATATCGCGTTATATGGTCACGTTGCGTTAAATTCATACAGGGACCTCCGACCCGATAATGCCAACCCCGACCTTCCGGGAGAGCAGTATCTCACCCATTATTTCATCTTCCTGAACTTTGCCGGTGAAGGCTCGCCCGATGCCCGCAGGCTCCTGAACTGGCCGAATACGGGCGGCAAATCTCCGAACCCCGCTGACCCTACTGATCATCCCGATGCAGGAGGCGCGGCAAGAAACGGCGGGTTTACAGACATCAACGGCAATTTCCTGCCTGACCTACCCTCTGAATACGACAGCGACGGTGACGGAAACAACGACACATTCTACGAGGCCAATGACGGCTACCAGCTTGAGGCTGCCCTCATAAACGCGGTATACACCGCATTTAAACGCGCGGCCTCAGGCACTTCCGCAAGCCTGATAATCAATACGGCGAGCGGGGAGGGAGCGGTTTACCAGGCATATTTCTATCCTCAGAAATTTGAAGGCAACGAGATCAGGAAATGGCTCGGGCACATCTACGCAATTTTTGTAGATAAATACGGGAACCTGAGAGACGACGCGGGGACGCGTGGAAAGCTTGATGACGACGATCCTGTCATCAAGATAGAGTATTCCGCTGTGAACGGAACAGAGGTTTACAAGTGCAGCACAACGGACAACGGGAAGACATATTCATGTCCTCCGACGCCGGCGGGAGGTCTTGAGAGCATAAGGCCTATCTGGGACGGGGGCCGCTGGCTGTGGAACGCCGCACCTTCAGAGCGCTATATCTTCACAACCACGGACGGTTTTACCGCTGGTGATTTTGTTGACACGGCGGATTTATCGACGTTACAGCCCTATCTCAGGACCTCGGCGGATAATAACAACGAAGAAACAAAGAACGTCATCAAATGGATCCGCGGTGATGACCTGGCGGGAGTAACGGACGCCGGGCATCCTGACGGTTACAGGAAGAGAAGTATCAGTCTTACACTCAAGGGCATAACGTCAAACAAGCCATGGAAGCTGGGGGACATAGTTTACTCGAGCCCGACCCCTGTGGGAAAGCCGATGGAAAACTATGACCTTCTTTACGGCGACGCCTCTTACACCCAGTTCAGGCAAGCTTATCTTAACAGGCGGCAGGTGGTCTATGCGGGTGCGAACGACGGGATGCTGCATGCGTTCAATGCAGGCTGCTATGATGAAACGACCGACCGGTTCACCAACAACTGTCCTGACGGCAAGACCTCCTATGAACTCGGCCAGGAGTTATGGGCGTTCATACCGCGGGGGCTTCTGCCGCACCTGAAGTGGCTGACCGACCCTGACTACACGCATGTATATTATGTGGACCTAAAGCCCAAGATAACGGATATACAGGTTTTCGACTGCAACGCCCATGTGGGTAAAAACCCTGATACAGGCAAGTGCTGGGGGACGATACTCATCGGGGGGTTCCGCTACGGCGGGAAGAAGATAGAGTGGACATCCGGGGGCAACCAGTACAGTGCATCACCGGAGTATTTTGCGCTTGACATAACCGATCCGGTGAAGCCGAGGCTTTTATGGACGTTTTCCGATCCTGAACTGGGGCTGAGCATGTCCTATCCTGCGGTGGCCAAGATAGGGAACAGGTGGTATGCGGTATTCGGCTCAGGTGCTGCGGGGTATTCGGCGACCTCTGATCTGAGAGATTTTCAGGATGGAAAAGTGTTTGTGCTGGATATATCGTCCGGCAATAACGGGGTTGTACAGAAGTGGAGCGAGGGCCAGAATTTCTGGAAGATTGCGGCGGGTATTTCAAACAGCTTCATGTCCAGTCCCATTACAGTGGATGTCAACATGAATTACGACGTGGATGTGGCATACATAGGCGGTAATTATACTGACGCCAAGGGCAATCCTAATGCGATAATGTTCAGGATAGCCACCACGGGTTCTGACCCGTCTCAATGGAAGCTGTCGCCGCTTGGAGATGTAACTCTGATTGCAGGCGTTAAAGATGATGCAAAGAGGATAACATCAGCGCCGTCAGCGGCAATGGACTACATGACAAACCTGTGGATTTATTTCGGCACAGGACAATTCCTTGGAACGTCGGATAAAAACCGGACAGACACCGGCGCCTTCTATGCAATAAAAGACAGATGCTGGGACGGAGGGAACTGTCCTCCGTCATATCC
>WFVK01000332.1 GCA_015491705.1 Nitrospirota bacterium
CTTTTCATCTATGACCTCCTGTATGTTTACTTGCAGTTGCATCAAACTATCGCCGGCGGGCTCTCATTCCCGTTTATGCCGCATTAAGGTTATATGTTCTCCAGCATATGTCCCAGTTTCTTTTTCTTGGCCTTCAGGTATTTGATATTTTTATCATGCGGCTTTATCTCCAGGGGAACCCTGTCCACAACACGCAGGCCGTAGCCTTCCAGCCCGATGAGTTTTTTCGGATTGTTTGTTATCAGGCGCATCTTGCGCACACCGAGGTTGACGAGTATCTGGGCGCCGATGCCGTAGTCCCTCAGGTCAGGCTTGAAACCGAGCCTGACATTGGCCTCAACAGTGTCCAGCCCCTGGTCCTGGAGCGAATATGCCTTGAGTTTGTTGGCAAGCCCTATGCCCCTGCCTTCCTGCCTCATGTAAAGAAGCACCCCCTTGCCCTCTTTCCTGATCATGGCCATGGCCTTGTGAATCTGCTCCCCGCAGTCACATCTCTTTGAGCCGAAGACATCGCCTGTGAGGCATTCGGAATGAACCCTTACAAGCACCTCGTCATCAGGGGATATATCACCCTTAACCAGTGCTATGTTTACTGTGTCGTCAATCTGGTTTCCAAAGGCGATGGCCGTAAATTCACCCCCGTAAGTGGTGGGCAATGTGGTGACCGCCTCCCTCGTCACCAGGCACTGGTTGCGCATCCTGAACCGGATCAGGTCCTTGATGGTTATCATTTTCAGGCCGTGCCTGCGGGCGAACTCCGCCAGTTGGGGAACCCTCGCCATTGTGCCGTCATCGTTCATTATCTCGCAGATAACGCCTGCGGGATAAAGCCCTGCAAGCCTTGCGAGATCCACGGAACCCTCGGTCTGTCCGGCACGCTTCAGGACACCGCCGGGCTGGGCCCTCAGGGGGAATACATGGCCCGGCCTCGCCAGGTCCTCCGGTCTGGATTCAGGGTTTATCGCGGTCCTGATGGTCGTGGCCCTGTCGGCAGCCGAGATGCCTGTGGTCACACCCTTTCTTGCCTCTATTGAAACAGTAAAGGCCGTGCCGAAACGGGATGTGTTCATGTCCGCCATCATGGGAAGCTTGAGCTCTTCGACTCTTTCGGGCGTCAGTGACAGGCATATCAGGCCCCGCCCGTATTTCGCCATAAAATTTATGGTCTCGGGCGTAACCTTTTCAGCGGCTATTGTGAGGTCGCCCTCATTTTCCCTGTCCTCATCGTCAATGAGGATAACCATCTTGCCCTCCCTGATATCCTCAAGGGCCTCCTCGATGGTGTTGAATTTCCACTTTGGTTTTGTCTTTGATTTTTTTGTCCTGTTATGTTCCTTGTTCATTTTGCAAATCCCTGTTTCTTTAGTAGTTCCATAAGGCCTGAGTCAGGCTCTTTTGCATTCAGGAGTCTTTCCACGTACTTGCCGATTATATCCACCTCTATATTCACCCGCGCGCCCACATCCCTGTCCCCGAGATTTGTCGCGGCAAGTGTGTGCGGTATGATGGCCGTGCTGAAGGCCCCCCCGCCTACATCCACTACTGTAAGGCTTATGCCGTCAATCGCCACAGAGCCTTTTTTGACTATATATTTTAAAACATCCGGGGGCGCATTAAATGTGTAGAATGTGTATTCCCCCACCGGCCTTTTACCTGCAATCGTCCCGACATTGTCCACGTGTCCTGTTACAATATGCCCGCCGAGACGGTCGGATAATCTCAACGCCCTTTCAAGGTTGACCCTGTCGCCGGTCTTCAGTTCTCCAAGGTTTGTGCTCCTCATCGTCTCAGGCGATACATCAAAGGCCAGTTCCCCCCCCTGCCTTGAGAGGCCGGGGGTGATGCGGGTAACGGTCAGGCAGACGCCGTTTACGGAAACGCTGTCGCCCGTTTCCAGATCAAAGCCGGATAACGGCCTCAGGGACAGCCTGATGCCGCTGCCTGTATTCTGAACATCTGTGACCTCTCCCAGTGTCTCGACAAGTCCGGTAAACATGCTGTAATTTCCCTTTCATTCACCTTACAACAGCATAAGGACACCGCAGGCTGGCGGGAAGAGAGACTGAAGGTTTTACGGCAGACTCTCCCGCCGGTTCATGCAACATTAAGGTTTATTGATTCTCCAGGGGGGACCTGCCGCCTTCAGTGCAGCAGCTTCCCCATCCTGCTCCAGCGCACTTTATTGAAAAACGAACCATTATTGTTCCATGACCAGTATATTATAAACGCCTTGCCCTTTATTTCATCCATGTCCACAACCCCCCAGAAGCGGCTGTCATAGCTGTGGTCGCGGTTGTCTCCCATGACAAACAGGCTCCTCCGTGGGACGATAAAGGGTCCGAAGTTGTCTCCCCGGGAATTCTCAATGCCGTTTCCCTTATACACGGCATACGGCTCATCAAGCGGAATGTCATTAACATATACTTTCTTGTTCTTTATCTCTATCTTGTCGCCGCCGACCCCGATGACCCTCTTAATGAAGTCGCGGCACTGGTCTTTAAACAGATAGGCGGGGTTTCTCCTGCTGAATGCATTTGCAAACCGTGATGAAATATTCTTTACAACACTGGTGCACTCCGGTATCTCCTTGTTCCCGGGGAAGGAAAAGACTATGATATCGCCTCTTTTGGGCAGGTTGAAGATAAGAAACCTGCTGTCCGTAAAGGGCACCTTCAGTCCGTAGACAAACTTGTTTACGAGTATATGGTCGCCGACAAGCAGGGTGTCTTCCATGGAGCCCGAGGGTATCTTGTATGCCTGCACCACAAAGGCCCTTATCAGCAGCGCCAAGAATACGGCTATGATAACAGCCTCTGAGTATTCCCTGAATTTTGATTTCCGAATCGCTCTCCTGGACAATCCTGTTTCTCCTTTTCTGTTTTATTTTACTTTAAGCACGGCCAGGAACGCCTCCTGCGGGATTTCCACCCTGCCGACCTGTTTCATCCTGCGTTTGCCCTCTTTCTGTCTTTCAAGGAGCTTTCTCTTTCTTGTTATATCACCGCCGTAGCACTTTGCAAGGACGTTTTTTCTCATGGCCTTTATGGTCTCCCTTGCTATTACCTTGCTCCCTATGGCGGCCTGGATTATGACCTCATATAGTTGCCGGGGGATAACCTCCCGCAATTTCTCCGCAATCTGCCTGCCTTTATAATAAGCCCTGTCTTTATGGACAATCAAGGAGAGGGCATCAACGGATTCGCCGTTCAGTAAAATATCCAGTTTTATGAGATTGGATTCCCGGTATCCGAGGAACTCATAGTCCATGGACGCATAACCGCTGGATGAAGATTTTAGTCTATCATAAAAATCCCACAAAATCTCATTCAGGGGGAATTCATATATAACTATTATCCTGTCCCTGCCGATATAATCGAATCTTTTCTGCATGCCGCGCCTCTCCTGGCAGAGTTCGAGGATATTGCCTATATACCTCGAGGGGACGAGGATCGTGGCATTCACAAAAGGCTCTTCGATTTTTTCATACCTCGCGGGCAGCTTGGCAGGGCTGTCGATATATATCACCGTTCCGTCTGTCTGCGTTACCCTGTAAACAACCGTGGGCGCTGTGGTGACAAGGGCAAGCCGGAACTCCCTCTCGAGACGCTCCTTTATTATGTCCATATGCAGTAGGCCGAGAAACCCGCAGCGGAAACCGAGACCCAGGGCCGAAGACGACTCGGGCTCAAAGTTAAAGGACGAATCATTGAGCCTCAGTTTTTCCATGGCATCCTTTAAGTCCTCGTACCGGTTGGTCTCCGTCGGATAGAGACCGGCAAACACCATGGGCTTTATGTCCTTGTAACCCGGACAGGGCTCTGAGGCCGGGGTTTCCGCATCCGTGATGGTATCCCCCACTTTCGTGTCAGCCACATTCCGGATGCCTGCAACGATGTAGCCGACCTCGCCGGCCTTCAGTGTCTCAACCGGTTTCCTGGCGGGGGTGAATATGCCGACCTCCTGTACTTCGTAAGTCTTCCGGGCCGCCATGAGCAGTATCCTTGCGCCCTTTTTCACCTGCCCGTCAAAGAGCCTTGCCAGCACAATAACACCCTGGTAGTTGTCAAACCATGAGTCGAATATCAGCGCCTTCAGAGGCCGGTTTATGTCACCGGACGGAGGGGGCACCTTTCTGATTACGGATTCCAGCACTTCTTTTATTCCCATGCCCAGTTTCGCCGAGGCCAGTATGACATCGCTGCAGTCAATGCCTACGGATTCCTCGATGTCCGCCCTGACCCTGTCCGGCTCCGCGCTCGGAAGATCGATCTTGTTTATCACAGGGATTATCTCGAGGTCGTGCTCTACCGCCAGGTATGTATTGGCAAGGGTCTGGGCCTCGACCCCCTGTGAAGCGTCCACAACGAGCAGGGCGCCTTCGCATGATGCAAGGCTGCGGGACACTTCATAGGAAAAGTCAACGTGTCCGGGCGTGTCAATGAGATTAAGGATATATTCCCTGCCGTCGGATGCCCTGTAACGGAGTGTTACGGCATGTGCCTTTATTGTTATCCCCCTCTCCTGTTCGAGGTCCATGGAGTCAAGTACCTGCCCGGTCATCTCCCTTTGCGACAGGGCACCTGTCAACTCCAGTATCCTGTCGGCTATGGTGGACTTGCCGTGATCTATATGGGCTATAATGGAAAAGTTCCTGATATTGCTTTCGGACATGCTGTTACTTTACCTTAACAGTGGCATTAAAATATCAGAACCTCCCCTTAACTCAAGGTGGAGGTATCCGACCGGTTATTTCCTGCAACAAAGACATATTTTCCCTCTCCCTTCGCCTTGTAACCCTTGAAGCCTGAACCGGCAACCCTTCAACCTTAAACAAGGGTTTACCGCAGGTTCTCCCGCCGGTTTATGCACCATTAAGGTTTACAGTTGCATTAATCAGCACAAACAACGGATCAGGCCTGTCAGCCTGAACAATCCCCCTTTTCCGCAGGGAAAATTTTACTGAAAAGCAGACCTGCGGCCCCGATTGACCCGGCATCCTTGGTCAGGGCGCTTTTGAGTATCTTCACATTGGCTGACAGCGCCTTGAAGGCCCTCTTGGATACCTCTTTTTTCAGTTCATCAATGAACATGTCCCATGCGCCGACAAGTCCGCCGCCTATGATAACGGCCTCGGGACCGAGCATGTTGATCAGGTTTGCAATCCCTATCCCGAGAAAGTGGCCTGCCTCTCTGAAGACCTCCCTGCTGAGGCTGTCGCCCTCAAGGGCCATCGCATATATAACCTCGGGGTTTATTTTATAGAAATTGCCCTCGCAGCATTGTGAGAGCAGGCTCTCGGTTCCTTTTTCCAGTGACGATACGGCCCGGTCGGTAATCGCCCTTCCCGATGCATAGGACTCCAGGCATCCATAGCTGCCGCACGGGCAGTAGCGCCCGCTGGGCACTATCGCCATGTGCCCTATCTCAACAGGACCTTCATACAGTTCCCCCTTGTAGATCAGCCCGCCGCCTAGACCCGTGCCCAGTGTAAGGACGACGAAATTGTCGAAATCCTTTCCGGCGCCGACCCATTTCTCTCCATAGGCGTAGATGTTGGCGTCGTTTTCAAGCACGACCGGCACTGAGAACTCCCTCTCGAAAATCCCTTTCACCGGTATGTTGCTGACCGCGGAGATGTTGGGGGACTGTATCACCCTTCCGTTTTCCCGGTCGATAAGCCCTGCGATCCCGATCCCGATCCCGGCGATATTCCCGCCGGCCTCAGAGGCAATCAGCCTCGCGGCGGGATCCTCCGACAGAAAGTCCTTCAGGTTTTTCACCAGCATGTCTTCCATCTTTTCCTTATCGCCTGCTGATACCGAAGGTGTGGGTCTTTTACGGCTGCTGAGCACTTTTCCGTCTTCAGAGGCCAGGACGAATTTTGTGTTTGTCCCGCCGATATCTATGCCGATTGCGAGTTTCATAATATGCTTTCTCCCCGAAAAAAACAACGGATATAAAAGTATGTAGTTAGTTCATGTTGCGGGAGCTGATTTTTGAAACTAATCCTGAGCTTGCGTCATTTCGACCAGCGGGAGA
>WFVK01000333.1 GCA_015491705.1 Nitrospirota bacterium
AGGTGTGTATAAGAGACAGGATAAGGGTTTTCACCCTTTCTTTTTTTACACTGTCCTTGATCTGATTTGCTGACAATGACGCCCCCGTTTGCGGCCTTTTTGAGAATGGAAATACATGTAGGTAGCTGAAAGGAAGCTCCTCAATAAGCCTTACGGTATCGTCAAAATCTTTAACAGTTTCCCCGGGGAAGCCGGCAATCACATCTGTGCCGATCGATATATCCGGACATTCGGATGATATCCTGTGGATAAGTTGTTTAAAAAATCCGACAGTGTATCCCCTGTTCATGGCCCTCAGTATCCTGTCCGATCCGCTCTGAAGAGGAATATGCAGATGCCGGCAGACCCTGCCTTCTTTTATATAAGCCAATAACTCCTCTCTGAACTCCTGAGGTTCAACGGAGCTTAACCGAATGCGTATCCCCGGATAATTCCCCACAATGCTGTCTACGATATCCACCAGGGAACTTTCGGGTCGGAGGTCCAGGCCATATGACCCTATATGAATTCCTGTTAATACAATCTCTCTGTAACCGTCCGCAGCGAGCCGCTCAACAGCCTTCAGTACATCCGGGGGGCAAAGGCTGCGGCTTTTACCCCTTGCCATGGGCACTGTACAGTATGAGCAGGAAGAGTTGCATCCATCCTGTATCTTAAGAAATGCCCTGGATCTACCTGAAAAATAAGGTTTTATTTTCAGGGGGGATGCCTGGGAAGCTGCAATCACCGATGGGTTGCCGCCTGAACCTGATAAGTTACGGAGGTAACTGACAATGTCATCCTTGCCTGAATTTCCGACAACAAGATCGATTCCGTTTATCCTTGTCAATTCATCCGGTCTTAACTGGGCATAACAGCCCGTGGCAATGACCCTTGCCCCGGATCTGACGGCCTTACGGATAAGTTGTCTTGATTGATAATCACTTTTGGCCGTTACCGTACACGTATTTACAATGCATACATCGGGACTGTCAGTATGTCTTACAATTTGATAATTATTAGCTCTGAGAATCCCTTCCATGGAGGCACTCTCAGACTGGTTCACCTTGCAGCCCAGTGTTTGAATTGCTATTTTCACGATCAGCGTTAAAGTCCTTTCTTTTCAAACCAGGTAAAGAGCAGTACACCTGTTACAATAAATACAAGAATTACACTCCAGTGATTCAGGCCGAGTATGCCGGGCAGGGTTACCGCCCCTGCATTGCCCCATGACAGAAGGGTCCTACTCATCATGGGGTAGACCTCGGCAAAAATGGCCGCGCCCGCCAGCATCCCCGTTATTCCCCAGAATGCATCCAGCCTGCCCTCGCCCAATGCTCCCAGTGAAGTTCCAGGACAATAGCCTATTATCCCCCAGCCTATGCCGAAAATAAGGCCTCCCAATATATTGGCTCCCCATATCGTCGGCAATATAAGTGGCCTGACTGATCCTATATCCTGAAGCAGATGGACGCCCGTCATGCCGACAAGAATGGCCGAAAACATAAACTTCACTATTGTCATATCCTTCAGGCGCAGCGCACCGACCTGCTTGTCATAGCGTACCACCCGTGCCTTCTGCAGAAGAAAGCCGAAGATGATCCCCGTGATAAGGCCGTTGATCAATATATTCATTTGTGTTTGCCTCCACCACCGTAAAGGATATGGGCAACGAGTATGCCACCCGCAAAAAAACAGAGCAGAACGACAAGTCCGCTGACCGCCAACTGCACCAATGCACCCAGCCCGTAACCGCTCGGACATCCGCCGGCCAGCCTGGCTCCGAACATGAGTATCACTCCACCGGAAAAAGCAGCAAAGCCCCTTTTAAGCCGCCCCCTGCCAAAACGGGCCTCCCACATATCAGGGACACTCTTTAACCTGAAACTGCCGGAGGTTATTGATGCAATAAATGATCCTGCCAGGATTCCGGCCACAAGCATCCACTGCCAGTCGATCTCAGGGACAAACCTGATAAAATAAGCCATTCCCGCTACCCGTTCGGCATCAAAGAGCTTCCCGATCATCCCGGTTGTACGTACAAAACTGGTAGATGCACCGAAATACTTTCCCGTAATCCAGGCAGACAGGATTATAACCAATCCCGTCAATGCGCCTGACAGGTAAGGACTCCAGCCCTTATCCTCCGCCTTCTTAATCTCGTTGTTCATAAATATTTTCTCCTCTTATAATATTCAATTGTAGCACTTATTTTGAAGATGTCCAGACTCCAGACTTTCTAAACTATTATCTGTTGCGGAAGCTGATTTTTGAAACTGATCCTGAGCTTGCGTCATTTCGACCAGCGGGAGA
>WFVK01000334.1 GCA_015491705.1 Nitrospirota bacterium
GTCTTTACACTTCCAGGGTCATGGTATCACCGGGTTTTTTTAAAATAATGTGTAAATAAACGGAGCCACGGCTGAGCCTTCAGTAAATACAATCAGGGCGCCCAACAGTACCATGAAGATAATAATCGGCGCCAGCCACCACTTTTTTCTTACTTTCAGGAAGTCCCAGAATTCCGATATTATCGCCATCTTGCTCATTGGTTTACCTCCTTGCCCCTGTGCTCAGAACTGTTTTTCATAACTGTCCTTACCGGGCTTTTCAGGTTTCCTGTAATTCCAGTAGGTTTGCCTTGATTTATCTATCTCCGTATCAAGAAAGTCCTTGCCGAGCAGCCTCCCCATAAGACCGATTGAAGTGAAGACGATGTAGAAGAGTATGCCCAGGATAAACCGGGTCATGAACCAGCCCATGATAACCGCCAGGGCCATCCATGCCTTCTGAAAGGGTTTCAGTACAGCCGGCACTATCAGACCTGAAAGGATCAGCGCCGCGGATATAACAAGAAAATATGAATAGTGCTCCTTCCCGCGCCAAAAGAGGAGTCCTCCCAGGAGGCCGAGGACGATGCCGACGGTGAGCCCGAACTTCCTGAGGTCGCTCTTTTCACTCCGGATATTTCTGATCTCTTCTATCATATTTTTTTCTAATCCGGTTCAAACTCCTTCTGCCAGTCCGTATCATTTTCAAGGGGCTTCTGGTCTTTTTTGTCCAGGAGGCAGTCACCGAGCACAAGATAGTCCATGTTTGTCCGCATGAAGCAGAGGTAGGCATCCGCAGGGGTGCACACTATGGGTTCGCCCCTTACATTGAATGAAGTATTGATAATCACGGGACAGCCGTACTTTTCGTCGAGCCTTGTTATCATTTTATGATATAGGGGGTTTGTCTCCCTGTCAACGGTCTGTATCCTTGCAGAGTAATCCACGTGGGTGACCGCCGGCAGACTGGAGCGCACCACGTAGAGTTTATCAAGCCCGAAGAGCCTCTTTTCCTCATCCGTCATCTCCCTGCGGATGTCTTTCTTTACGGGAGCTACAAGGAGCATATAGGGACTTTCCCTGTCTATCTCGAAAAAATCTGATACCCTTTCTTTTATGACCGAGGGCGCAAACGGGCGGAAGCTCTCGCGGAATTTTATCTTCAGGTTCATTATCTCCTGCATCCCGGGAGAACGGGCGTCCCCTATAATCGAACGCGCGCCGAGCGCCCTGGGGCCGAACTCCATCCTGCCCTGGAACCAGCCTATCACCTTTCCCTCAGCGATTAAGTCGGCGACCCTGGAGGATATATCTTCCTCGCTCAGGCGGGTGAAGGGGATGTTGTTTTTATTCAGATAAGCGGCAATGCTGTCGCGGGTGAATTCAGGCCCGAGATAGGAGCCGTGCTGCGAATCTCTTTTTCCGTCCGCGTGCCTCGGGTTTTCCAGGTACTGGTACCAGACAAACAGAGCGGCCCCCAGCGCCCCGCCTGCATCTCCGGCGGCAGGCTGTATCCAGATGTTATCAAAGGGCCCTTCACGCAGTATTCTCCCGTTGCCCACGCAATTAAGGGCCACTCCTCCCGCCAGGCAGAGATTTTTCTGCCCTGTCTCCCTGTGGACATGGCGGCTCATGCGCAGCATCACTTCCTCGGTTACCTCCTGCACCGAACGCGCCAGGTCCATTTCCCGGCGGGTCAACTCCGCCTCTGGCTTCCGCGGAGGGCCTCCGAACAGCTTCTCGAACTTGCCGTTGGTCATCCTCAGGCCGGCGCAGTAGTCGAAATACTCCATGTTCATCCTGAAAGAGCCGTCCTCTTTCAGGTCTATGAGTTCGCTCAGTATCAGGTCCTTGTACCTCGGTTCCCCGTAGGGCGCCAGGCCCATTACCTTGTATTCACCGGAGTTGACTTTAAACCCCGTGTAGTACGTGAAAGCGGAATAGAGCAGCCCGAGGGAATGCGGGAAATGGATATCCGCAATGATCTCTATCCTGTTGCCCCTGCCGGTGCCGTAACTCGTGGTCGTCCATTCGCCGACGCCGTCTATTGTAAGGAACGCGGCCTCCCGGAACGGAGAGGGAAAGAACGCGGATGCAGCATGGGATTCATGATGTTCCGGGAAGATGACCTTTCCTTCATACCCGAGCTTCTTTTTCAGTAACTCCTTCATCCAGAGCTTCTGTTTTATCCATACCGGCATGGCCTTGATAAACGATCGGATTCCTGAAGGCGCATACGCGAGGTAGGTTGACAGTATGCGTTCGAACTTGATAAACGGCTTGTCGTAAAAGGCGACATAATCCAGGTCATCCACCGTCAGGCCCCTTTCCTTCAGGGAATAATCAATGGCGTTTTCCGGGAAGGAGGAGTCGTGTTTTTTCCGGGTGAAACGTTCCTCCTGGGCTGCAAACGTGATCCTGCCGTCCTGGACCATGCAGGCGGCGCTGTCATGGTAGAAAGCCGATATGCCGAGAATATTCATCCTGCAGAGTGCCTATTTCCCAACTGTGCCGAAGAGGTAATCTTCGGGCTCCGGCGCAAGCGCTGCGCTGAACTCCCTGACGAACTGCCTCGCGAGAATCAGGGCGTCTTCTATTTCATTTTCCCTTGCCGGTATATCCATCCGCACCATGAGGCCGACCCTCTTTTTATTAAACAGCGAGAAATACAACTGTTTCAGTTTCTGCTCTATCCACTTGTTTACTATTTTTTTGTCTATGACTATCCAGTAAAAACTCAGAAAGCTCTCAGTTCCCCTTTCGGTATACAGTGTGCGTGCGGTGATTACACGGCCTCCTATGTTGAATTCGGTGTCATCAAGTTCTCTCAGCTTGAACCCCGCGCTTGTATAACATACATTCGGATGGTGGAAATTGCCTGCGTCAAGGATGATCAGCAGGAGTGTCCGCCCCTTGCTGTTTACATACTGGTATGTCTTGAGTTCACTTAGAAAACCGAACTTGGATGCCTCCAGGTCAAGGTTCAGGTCCGCTGTTATGTCTCTCCCCCGCCACCCGTCAAATTCAGCGGGTATCTCAAGGGTGGAGACAAAGCCCGTGCCCTTGTATTTCGGCCTTTTATAGGTGAAACTCAGTATCATGGCGGCCGACAGAAGTATTATGACTGTCCAGAATTTAAATGGTTTCATGGTTTAACCGTATGGCCTGCGGCCTGAATGCAGCCTGTCAAGTATTGCCTCCACTCCCATTAATCCTGAAATGGTGATTACAAATATCATGATTCCGCTGAAATTATGGAAAAAACCCTGCCCCGCTTCTTCACCGAAATAAAAGGTTATGAGACAGAGCGTTATCACACGGATGAGATTGCCCAGCAACGCGGCAGGGATTATGAAGGCCGTAAGGATGAGCTTCTTGGCCAGTCCTCCCCTTATTATGTACACATAGACCAGGACAAGTGAAAACATGGTTATAAGCGACCGGAAGCCGCTGCACGGCTGTCCCATGAAGATGTCATTATATCCTATGGTCAGAAGGAGGCCTTTTCTCGTGATGGGATAATCAAATAATCTCAGTATTGTCTCCGTGGCGGCCGATATGCCGTAGCGCATGGGCAGGGTGATGCTGTCCAGGATGCCGAACGGGGGGGGCACCAGGAGCAGGAGGTAGAGGATGGGAAACGACAGTGCCCCGGCAACGCGGGTTCCGTAGAGAAACAGTACGAGACCGAACAGCAGGGGGATCAGCGAAAGGGTGGATATGAACAGGTAATCCTCCCGCCATCCCATGATAAACATCAGGATACCGGAAACAAGCAGTAAAAGACCCGGGATGTTCCCCGCGCCGGTCCTGCCGGCAAGCTCCTTCAGGGCGGCCCGCTTGCGCCATGTAAGCCACAGGGATATGGGAAGGATGAAATAGGCATGTGTATAGTCGACCTTGTCCCAGCGAAAGCTGTAGAGGTTGAAAAAAACCGGCGCATACATTGACGCCGTCAGTATCCAGAGCAGATAGTGGGCCATTTTTGTTTTCATAAGAATATCTTAGAATTCTCAGAATGCAGACTTAGAATGCAGACTGAAATATCACATTAAAAAAGGAAGGGATTTTTCCTTCTTTTTTATATTATATTTTATTATACATGAATTTAAAATCAAAATCGTTAAATTTTTGCGCCCGCAGGAATTTCCATTTCCCCTGATGCTGAATGAAGGTGAGGGAAGGCCCGTCGGCGATGGGTTTATGCGGCTGCAGGGTGTTATTGGTGGTAAGACGCAACAGCGCGGCCGGTGAATCCCCTTGTGATATTCTAAGTAGTATCTGTTGCGGGAGCTGATTTTTGAAACTGATCCTGAGCTTGCGTCATTTCGACCAGCGGGAGA
>WFVK01000335.1 GCA_015491705.1 Nitrospirota bacterium
GTAGCTCACGGCAAAGCGGTGCGCCTCGTCGCGGATCTTCTGCAGCAGGTGCGTCGATGCAAGAAAGGGCTCAAGGTAAACAGGCCGTGTCCGGCCCGGCAGATAAATCCTGTCCACATCACTGCGTATCAGGGCCTTCCTGTCCGCCTCCGCGTCTCTTGCCTTTGCAATCGCCGCTATATCCACTGCATGGCCGGCATCTTTCACGGCATTAAGTGCAGACTCCATCTGGCCCCTTCCGCCGTCCACAAGTATGAGTTGCGGCAGGCTGTCCCCGCCTTCCCCGAAGCTCTTCAGGTACCTGAGCACCACCTCGCCTATCATGGCGAAATCATTTATTCCCTCAACGCCCTTTATCCTGAAAAGCCTGTAGTCTTCCTTCCTGAATTTCCCCTTTTCATACACAATGACCCCTCCTACCGCCTCTGAACCGGATATGTTGGATACATCCACCGCGCTGATCCTCCGGGGAACCGTTTCCAGGCCGAGCAGCCTCTTTAACTCTATAAGTGTTTCATCCGTGCCTGTATCCCTGTGTTTCCTGAATGAATAAAAGGCGTTTTCATTGGCCATGTTGAGCACTTTCTCTTCTTCAGCGCCCGACGGCGGCCCGAGCCGGACCGGGCCGCCCCTCTTCCGGCGCAGCCATTGCCTCTGCGTGGACAGGCGTGCCTTGACGGGAATGATTATCTTCGGCGGCACCAGCACTTCCTTTAAATAGAACTGTTCCACGAAGCCCGCCACTATCTCCCTGTCCGGCATATCCCCTGTCTTTCCGAGAAAGAAGTCTTTCCGGCCTATCACTGCTCCGTTTCTTATGAAGAGTATGAATACAGAGGCATCCCCTCCTTCCCTGTAAAGACCGATGACATCCATATCCCCGAGTTCCGGCGCTGTTACGCGCTGCGATTCCCATGCCCTTTCAATGGCGATCAGACTGTCCCTGACAGCGGCCGCCTCTTCAAAGCGCTGTTCATCCGACAACTGCCGCATGCGGTTCCTCATGCTCGAGAGCAGATCCTTTCTTTCGCCGAGTATAAACGATTTTACCCCGTTGACCGTCTCCAGGTATCTCTTCCTGTCCGCGGGGGACCGGTGCGACACGGAACAGGGCGCGAGACACCTGCCCATCTGGTGGCGCACGCAGGGCCTGAAGGGCCTCTGGAGATTATACCTGCATTCCCGTATGGGGAAGTTGCGCCGTATGAATTTCATCATCTCCCACATGGCCCCCGCAGGCACATAGGGACCGAAATAGAGTGCGCCGTCCTTTTTGATTTTCCGCACCACTTCAATCCCCGGCCATTCTTCATTCACCGTCAATTTCAGATATGGATAGTTCTTGTCGTCTCTGAGGATGATGTTGTACCGGGGTTTCAGCCTTTTTATGAAATTCGCCTCCAGCACAAGGGCCTCGAGCTCGTTTTCCGTGACGATATATTCAAAATCCTCCACCTCCGTCACCATCCTTGATTTTCTCGCATCAAGGGAGGCCCCGCCATGAAAGTATGACCTCAGCCTGTTCCTCAGGTTCTTGGCCTTGCCCACGTATATGACCCTCTGCCCCGGGCCTTTCAGTATATAAATCCCCGCGGACTGGGGAACCTGCCGGAGTTTTTTTTCCATATCCATAATGAAGATTATAACTCATAAGCCCCTTCCGGAAAGCCCACCCGCGACACTCCAATGAGATGGTCTCTGCAGCGGCCATCTGAGCCATTTCGCCCAGATCGGTTCTGCCGCCATTCTGGCTGAGCCGGGCATCAATGGTATCGGAAAGTGCACGACGATTTCCATTAAGGGGGGGAGAGTCTGAAACGTCCAGGCCAGCCTGCGAAGGAAGGAGGGAAAGTCTTCTGATCGGGTTGCCAGAGGAAGCTGAGTAAAGGAGCCAGATTGTCTCAACAGGGTCTGCATCCTCAGCGGCAGGATTAAGGCCTTTTTCAGCCGCAGAGATTGTGGCATTGGCGATCTGCGCAGTACCGGCACCCCCTTGAATCAGCCCTGCAACCTGTTGCCATTTCCCGGTGCGAGGCAGATTGCCTAACCTGATATGCCCCATGAAGTACTTACCCTTTCATGCAGTAATTTCATGTATTCAGCAAAACAGGCATTCCCATAGCTCACTCTTCTTTAGGGAATGGAAAACCTATGCTTTAGATTATGCCGGCCGCTTGCCGGGTCAAATTCCCGCTGGACATCATCCCGATCCCTTCTGCCAAGACGGGTCCAGGTAGTTATACTATCCGGGGCGGTGGTTGTATCGAATCCATTCCCCGCATGGATACCGATGAGGTCAGTGATAATATGCCGATCATGGAAATCATCCCATATAAATACATGAACAGACAATCCGGTTTCTCGTAATCCGTCAGCCCATGCTTCATGAAAACATTTCTTCCAATCGGATTCATCAATAAGTTCTCTGGAAGGGCCGGAGCCGATATAGCAAACTCTATGGATCTCAATAAGCGGGGCAGGCGATCGTCCTTCCACAGATGTAAGGAGTTTAATGAAATCTCTGTATCGCCCTTTCGCAGGATTTAAATGCGGGTCTATGAACATGATAGAGTTGGCACACTTAAGTATCAGATTCAAATTATCCATATAGGATGTAATGTTGCGGAAGAGTCTCATCGAAGGGCTGCGTCCGCTCCACCAGGAAGCACTCGACAATCTGTTGATAGGTGCGACTAATGTCTCTCCTCGAAAAACGTCAGCAATGGCAGGGGTTGAGATTATGCCCCTTAAAGGAATCATC
>WFVK01000336.1 GCA_015491705.1 Nitrospirota bacterium
CGTCTGGATATCATGCAGCGCGTAGTTTTCCGGGTCCGTTGAATAATGCAGGTAACCGATAAGCAGGGTGAAGGCAACAATGATGATTATATAATATTTCTTTTGCTCACGCATTTTTTACTCAATATGCCGCCATCCGGAATCAGCGCAGGATTTTCAGGGCAATGTATTTATTCTAAAGGGAAGGGCTAAGAAATATCCAGCGGAAGACATCGTTCGGCGGCAATCAGCGGAGAGAGTTTATGCAGGGGGATTGCCCGGCAAACAAATCTCCCCGCAATGACGGGGAACATGATTCATATGTCATTGCGGGGAGTATATCAGTCTTTTAATGACGTTTTTTATCTTGACATGCCCCTCATACCCGTACCGCTGCACATATGACCGCCTGACAGGGCCTCCAGAAAGGCCGTCAGATCATTTATCTCATCTTCATACCAGTCCCTGCTCCTTATCGCGGTAATAAGGGGGGATACCTCGCCGGCGTAGTCATCCTCATACGGGTCGGGGATGCCCGCAACAGTCCCCCGCACCACAAACTCCACCGCATCCCTGATCCTGCTGTACTTGCCGTTATGCATGTATGGGGCGGTGCACAGCAGTTGCCTGAGGGTGGGCGTCTTGAATTTACCTATGTCGGAAGTTGACTTTGTCACATAATACCGTCCGAGGTCATATCCCTCATATCCCGGCAGGCCGGTGTTGGGAAAGAGCGGCTCCCCGGTCGCATCGTTTGTGCCTGTTTCATATCCCTGTCTGAAGACGCCGATATTGTGGAAACCGCTGTCCGGATTCCCGGAAGTCACATCCGTAAACAGAGGCTCCGGGTGGCACGCCGTGCAATTGCCCTTGCCTCTGAACAGGGCCAGACCTCTCAACTGTGCATCTGAAAGCGCGCCCGTATTCCCCGCTGCATAGGAATCATAAGGGGAATCAAAGGCGAGGATTGTTCTCTCATATGATGCGATAGCCTTTCCTATCGCCTGGAAAACCACGGGAACTTCGTATGAAGAGCCGATATACGGCGCAATCCCGGGAAACGCCCTGAGCAGGGCCTTGCGGTATCTGTAAAGCACGTAGCCGACAACATTTTCCGGCGTGTTATTCATCTCCAGAGGGTCCTGGATGGGTCCGAGGGCCTGCGCTTCGAGGCTGGTGCCCGGCAGGACGTCACCTGTTACAGGGTCTGTCAGGTACTGTGCCCTGCCGTCCCAGAACTGGCTGTGCTGATAGGCTGAATTGAACACCGTGGGGGAATTGCGTTTCCCCCGGCGGTTGTACACCCCTATGGAACGGATCTTTGCATCGGAAAAACCGAGCATGGGGCTGTGGCATGTAACACATGCCACCTTCGTACTGCCGGCATCCGGATCGGACAGATTACTGTCCATAAACAGCCTCATCCCGAGCTGAACCTTTGCAGGTGTAAGAGGGTTGGACTCCGGCACAGGCACGGGCACAGGCGGTTCAGGAGATTCATGCATCATACCCGCGACGCCATACCCGGCAAAACCCAAAGTCATCACTATCAACATCAGTTTTAAAACAAAGCTTGCTTTCCCGGCATTGTTTGCCATGAGACACCTCCCTTGTGATATTTTCAGGATAAAGATTTTACGGCAGGCTCTCCTGCCCGTTCATGCGACATAAAGGGATAGTTTCCTTATATCACAGTTACCGCGCTCTGTCAACTTGACAGTTGCATAAATCATTGCGGCAGGATATGAGAGTCCCGCCGTAACACCTTTGCCTGAAATACGGATGAATCCTCAACATTGATTTTTAACCTGAATTGATGTTATGTTGTAAAGTAGCGGGGCTGCCTTGATAAAGTGCCCTCTGAAACGTGCAGGCCGTGGGGCCGTTCTATTCATATAATTTACATGTACGGTGCAATAGCAAACCTTGCCGAGAGCCAGTGCGCCTACGAGTGTACTGCTGGTTAAATATAGGATGCAACCGGTCATTCCTGCTTCAGTTTTCTCAGTGAGCTGCCGAATAGATATGTGGAAGAAGAGGACCTGTGCGCATTGTTAAGGAACGACAACAATGCCCGTAGCCGTTTGAATTATAAAAAGACAAAAGATTTCACCTCTGATTCCTTGTAATAATGTCGGCAAAATTAGGGCAGTTGCTGGTAAGCAAAAATATAATCACGGAAGAACAACTGGCGCAGGCCGTTGACTTGCAGAAAAAGGAAGGCGGCCGTATAGTGTCGAACCTCATTAAGCTGGATTTTCTGAAGGAGGAGGTATTGGTGGATTTCCTCAGCAAACAGTATCATGTCCCTGCCGTCACCCTTTCTCCGCAGGAAATCGACCCTTCGGTCGTCAAGTTTATTCCATACGATGTCGCCCACAAATACCAGATATTCCCCATATCCAAAAACGGAGCCACACTGACAATCGCAATGACCGATCCCTCCAACTTCTTCGCCATAGATGACGTAAAATTCATGACAGGCTATGAGGTTCAGGCGGTTGTCGCCAGGGAATCGGCAATAAAAGAGGCCATCGCCACACATTATGAACAATCAGTGGGCGAGCTTCAAAATGTGGTTGACAGTCTCACGGACTTCAGCGATGAGAATCTGGACCTCATAAAGGAGACTGATGAAGATATTGACATCGGGGAACTGAAGAGCGCCACGGAAGACGCCCCTGTCGTGAAACTCGTTAATCTCATATTGAGTGAGGCCATAACAAGAGGGGCAAGCGATATTCATATCGAACCCTATGAAAAGAGCCTCAGGGCGCGCTACAGGATTGACGGCGTGCTTTACGACATAATGCAGCCTCCCCTGAAGCTGAAGGCGGCGCTTACATCCCGTATAAAGATTATGTCGGAGCTTGATATTGCAGAGAGACGGCTCCCGCAGGACGGCAGGATCAAGCTGAAAATAAAAGATAAGGCTGTTGACCTCCGCGTATCAACGCTGCCTACGCTCTTCGGTGAAAAGATCGTTATGAGGATCCTCGACAAAAGCAATCTGAACCTCGATCTCACAAAGCTCGGTTTTGAGGAAAACGCCCTTAAAGACTTCAATGAGGCAATTCACTCCCCTTTCGGCATGGTGCTGGTAACCGGCCCTACCGGCAGTGGAAAGACCACCACACTGTATTCAGCACTGAGTACCGTCAACAGCGTGGATGTCAACATCATGACAGCCGAAGACCCCGTTGAATACAACCTGCACGGCATAAACCAGGTTCATGTAAAGGAGGATATAGGCCTGACCTTTGCATCCGCCCTCAGATCATTTCTGAGGCAGGACCCCGACATTGTAATGGTCGGTGAGATCAGGGACTTTGAAACAGCGGAGATCGCCGTCAAGGCGGCGCTGACCGGCCATCTCGTCCTCAGCACCCTCCATACCAATGATGCCCCGAGTACCATCTCAAGGCTTCTGAACATGGGAATCGAACCGTTCCTCGTTTCAGCGTCTGTCATTTTAATACTGGCGCAGAGGCTTTCCAGAAGAATCTGTGAACACTGCAAGGAAGAAGAAAAGATTCCGGAAAGCACATTGATAAATATAGGATTTTCAGGGGATGAAATCAACACCTTCAAGTGCTACAAGGGCAAGGGCTGCTCGGCGTGCAGTGATACAGGCTATAAAGGAAGGTTAGCCCTCTATGAGGTAATGCCGGTGAAGGAGGAAATAAAAGAGATGATACTGAAGGGGGCCTCAGCAGCGGAAATAAAGAGGGAAGCGATCAGGCTCGGCATGAAGACGCTCAGAATGAGCGGGCTTACAAAGATCAAGGAAGGCCTGACCTCGGTGGAGGAAATCCTGAGGGTCACTTTTGCGGATTGATGCAAAATGGAATTTAAATCGCAGACAAAGCTTTTACTGCGGGCGATGGTTTAATGCAACTGTAAGGGAAGATTAAGGAGAGATTCAGAACGATAATTAAAGGTTTTCTCTGAATCATCCGATTTATAAGCAGAATAAAATTATGTTTGAGAGAGACGGCACTTGCTTTGTACACAATTAACACTTTGAATTTCCGAGGATAAATATGGCTACATTATATGATTTACTGAAAATCATGCTGGACAAAGACGCCTCTGACCTTCATATAAGCACGGGCTCACCGCCGCGCATACGTGTTGACGGCAAACTGACCGTTCTTAACAATGAACCGCCCCTCACCCCCGCTGATACGAAAGCCCTGTGCTACAGTGTGCTTACGGATGCCCAGAAACACAAATTCGAAGAGGAAAACGAGCTCGATCTTTCTTTCGGTGTGAAAGGACTGAGCCGTTTCAGGGGCAACATATTTGTACAGAGGGGAGCGGTGGCAGGGGCCTTCAGGGTGATACCCTATAAAATAAGGACCTTCAAGGAACTGGGGCTTCCCCCTGTAATAGAGAAGCTTGCAAAAAAACCACGGGGACTCATCCTTGTGACAGGGCCTACGGGCAGCGGCAAGTCCTCCACATTAGCCGCCATTATCGACAAGATCAATGCTGAACGCCGGGAACATATTATAACAATTGAAGATCCCGTGGAATATCTCCACCCTCATAAGAGCTGCCTGGTGAACCAACGGGAGGTTAATGCTGATACGGCCTCTTTCAAGTCCGCCCTCCGGTATGTTTTAAGGCAGGATCCCGACATCGTGCTTATCGGCGAGATGAGGGATATTGAAACCATAGAGGCCGCGCTTACCGTTGCGGAGACGGGCCACCTGACCCTTGCGACACTGCATACAAACAACACCATACAGACCATCAACAGGATAATAGATGTATTCCCCGCGCACCAGCAGGAACAGATACGCGTACAGCTTTCGTTCGTCCTGGAAGGGATAATCGCCCAGCAGCTTATACCCCGGAAAAACGGCAGGGGAAGGGTGCTGGCAGTGGAAATTTTCATCCCCACACCTGCCATAAGGAACCTTATCAGGGAAGACAAGATACACCAGATCTACTCCATGATGCAGGCGGGGCAGTCTAAGTTCGAGATGCAGACAATGAACCAGTCGCTGTTTGAATTATACAAAAAAGGTGAGTTATCCTATGAAGATGCGCTTGGCAAATCCACCATACCTGAAGAACTCCTTAATATGATGCAGCGCTCTAACTTGGGAAAAGGGAGATAAAATGGCAACAGTATTCAGATGGACGGGAAAATCGCCCAAGGGGGAGATTGTAAAGGGCGAACTGACATCCAACTCCAAGGAGGAGGTGAAATCCTATCTCAGGAAACAACGTATAATACCCACAAAAATCTCCCCGAAACCGAAACCGCTGTTTAGTTCCTTCGGCGGCAGTGTCAAAGACAAGGACCTGGTCATCTTTACAAGACAGTTTGCAACCATGATAGGCGCCGGCCTTCCGCTGATACAGGCCCTGGAGATTCTGTCAAAACAGACTGAAAACAAGGCATTCGCAAAGAAGATCACAGAAATAAAGACCGACGTGGAAGGCGGCTCGACATTCGCCGACGCACTGAAAAAGCATCCACGGGTCTTTTCAGAACTCTATACAAACATGGTGGCCGCGGGCGAGGCGGGCGGCATTCTCGATACCATCCTTGTCAGACTGGCGACTTATATAGAAAAGGCGCAGCAGCTCAAGAGAAAGGTCAAGGGTGCAATGATATACCCCTCTGTCGTTATTTCAGTCGCCGTACTGGTTATCGTGGTTATCATGATTTATGTCGTGCCTACATTCTCCCAGATGTTCACACAGCTCGGAGGAACCCTGCCCATGCCAACACAGATTGTCATCAACATGAGCAATTTCCTCGGAGGGACCGGCGGACTGGTAATACTTGCAAGTCTTATAGGTTTTGCGATATTCATAGTCCAGTTCAGGCGGACCGAAAGAGGCAAAAGAATTACTGACAGCATAATGCTGAAATTTCCCATTATCGGCGTCCTCCTGAGAAAGGTCGCGGTTGCAAAGTTCACCAGGACACTCGGTACGCTGGTAAGCAGCGGCGTGCCCATCCTCGACGGCCTTAACATAACGGCGAGGACCGCCGGCAACAAAGTGATCGAGAAAGCGGTCCTGGATGTCAGGCAGGGAGTCTCCGAGGGAAAAACCATAGCCGAGCCGTTAGCCGGATCAAAGGTCTTCCCGCCGATGGTCACGCAGATGATAGCTGTCGGAGAGTCCACAGGCGCCCTGGACAGCATGCTCGAGAAGATTGCGGATTTTTACGATGATGAAGTCGACAATGCAGTCGCCAATCTTACATCAATGATTGAGCCGGTGCTCATGGTCTTTCTCGGCGGTTCGATCGGTTTTATAGTCGTCGCGATGTATCTGCCGATCTTCAAGCTCATAACGCTTATCAACTGATCCCCTCCGCGATATGCGAAAGCCTGACCGGCATCGGAGGAAACAGACATTCCTGTTGACTGACTGGCAGTCCGGGGAAGATACGCATAAAGACCCGGCAAAGCGGGTAAGCACCCTTATATATTTCAGGCTCGTGGTGGTTACCCTCCTCCTTGGTTCTTTTTATATCTTCAGGATAGACTACCATAAGCTCCCCAGGCCGTCGGATTTTTCCTATTTCATAGCTTCACTGTACCTCCTGACCATATTCTATGCCGTTGTCCTGCGGAAGTTAAAAAAACCCGCTCATTACACCGCCTTTGCATATATACAGATCACGGTGGATATAGCAGCGGAAGCCATCCTGATCTATATAACTGGCGGTATTGAAAGCACATTCTCCTTCATGTTCCCGCTGAGCATACTTTCAGCGGGCATTGTGCTCAACAGGCGCGCCTGTTATATCTTCGCCACATTAAGCAGCATACTTTACGGGGGACTGCTCGACCTGCAGTTCTACGGGATAATCGGAAATTCGCCGAGCCTCATTTTTACAAAAAAAAACCTGTTCTATAATATATTCGCATATATCACGGCATTTTATATCATAGCCTTTCTCAGCGGATATCTCTCTGAAAAACTGCACAAGGCGACACGGCATCTCGAGGAAAAGGACACCGTACTGAGCGACCTGAAGGCATTGAGCGAGTATATCATAGAAAGCATGCCGAGCGGGGTGTTCACCACGGACATGGACAGGAGAATCATCTCATTCAACACCTCGGCACAGGAGATAACCGGATTGAGCCAGGCGGAAGTCACCGGCAAGACCACCGATGATATCTTTCCGTTTCTAAGGGATTTCCGTGAACCTTTTGACAGGATAGACGGCGAGATACGGCGTGACGGCAAAACATTATCCGTGGGCATGAGAATCTCCCCGCTCAGGGACAGCGCCGGAAAATCCATAGGCACGATAGGCGTCTTCCAGGACCTGACCGAGTTAAAGGCCATGGAGGCGGAGGTAAAGAGAAAAGAAAAATGGGCCGTTATCGGCAAGCTGTCCGCTTCAATAGCGCATGAACTGAGAAACCCCCTTGCCGCGCTCAAGGGATCCATAGAAATGCTGCGGGAAAAGAAAGTTCCTGAAGAGTACGCCGATCATCTTATGAGAATCGCGCTTTCAGAGATGGACAGGCTCAACGCCATTATTACTGACTTCCTGCTGTATGCCAAACCTCGGGAACTGAACAAACAGTCATTTGATGTTCATCAGGCATTGAGAGATATCACGATGCTTTTGCAGGGCTCCGAGACAAACGGGAAACAAATTGAAATTTCAGCAAAGCTGAACGGCGAACTCTTTATTACAGGCGACGCAGGACAGATCCAGCAGGTTTTCTGGAATCTCTGCCGGAATGCAATCGATGCGGTGTCCGACGGGGGAATCATAGAGATTTACACGGCGAAAAACAACAAGACAGTGGAAATCTTTTTCAGGGATAACGGCAAAGGCATAAACAAATCCGATACAGAGAACGTATTTTACCCCTTTTATACAACAAAGGAACACGGAACCGGCCTCGGACTCTCCATCGCCCTGAAGATTATAGAGGAGCACGGGGGGAAGATCGAGGTCGAATCCGGAGGTGCCGGAAAAGGTTCAACTTTCAAGGTCATATTGCCGATAAGCAATACATGACGCCAACGTTGCATAAACCCTGATACTGCATAAGCGGGCGGGGAGAGACCGCGGTCAAACCAACGGGCACTCCCGCCACGCGGCGGTGTTTTAACGCGGCTGCAAGGTAAAAACATGCAGAAAACAAAAGGCAGGATACTGGTTGTCGATGACGAAAAGAGCATGCGGGAGATTCTACATATCTTCCTTAAGAATGAGGGGTACAGCGTAACGCTTGCCGACAATGGTGAATCCGCGGTGGAAGCGGTGAAAAGGGACATATTCGACCTGATAATAACGGATATGAACATGCCCGGGGTAAGCGGCATGGACCTCCTGAAGAGCGTAAAGAAGATAGCGCCGGATACCATTGTAGTGGTCATCACCGCCTTCGGCACCACCGAGTCCGCGGTGGAGGCCATGAAGCAGGGGGCCTATGACTATATTCAGAAGCCCTTTCAGATGGATGATATAAGGCTGGTCGTAAAAAACGCCCTTGAAAAACAGAGATTGCGCAAAGATGTCTCCATTCTTAAAGAGCAGTTGAGAACCCCGTCTCTTGAGAATATCATAGGCAGCAGTCCTGCCATGCAGTCACTGTTCACTATAATATCCAAGAGCGCCGAAAGCAGCGCCAGTGTGCTTATCACCGGTGAGAGCGGCACGGGAAAGGAGCTTGTCGCCAAGGCAATTCACAGCCTCAGTCCGAGAAAAGACAACCATTTTGTTACGGTCAACTGCGCGGCCATTCCCGAGGGGCTGCTGGAGAGCGAGCTTTTCGGTTATATGAAAGGGGCATTCACCGGCGCGGCCTCAAATAAACAGGGGCTGTTTGAGCTCGCAAACGACGGCACCCTCTTCCTGGATGAAATAGGGGAAATGCCCTTAAGCCTCCAGTCCAAGCTCCTGCGGGTAATTGAAGGGGGCGTTTTCCGCAGGGTCGGGGGAATATCAGACATAAAGGTGGACGTGAGGATAGTATCCGCTACCAACAGGAACCTCCATGAGCTTATAGAGAAAGGCCTGTTCAGGGAAGACCTTTATTTCAGGCTCAATGTCCTCACCATCAAGATTCCCCCCCTGAGGGAGCGGCGGGAGGATATCCCGCTCCTCGTGGAGCATTTCCTCCGGAAATTCTCCGCCGGCAGGAAAAGATTCACCCGGGATGCGCTCAGACTGCTTGAGAATTACCAGTGGAAGGGCAACGTGAGGGAACTCGAAAACGTTATTGAAAGGGCCGTGCTGCTCTGCGACGATGAGAGCATAGGGGAGGAGTTTCTCCCCGAGGAAATAAAGACAGCCCCGTCAACCAGGGCTGTCTCCGTGCCTCCGGGCGGGGTGGATTTTGAAAAGATTATTGAAGAGACGGAAAAGGCCTACCTTCTGAAGGCCCTTGAAAAGGCAAACGGTGTAAAGACAGAGGCGGCAAAACTCCTGCATCTCACATTCAGGTCGTTCAGGCATAAACTGAAAAAGTACGGCATAGATAAAAAGACGATAACGGAACAGTAAAAGTCAACGCAGCTCTTCAAAGCAGGTTTCCATAAAGAATTCACCGGCCTCCGTGGAAAAGGGGACGATGATGACGGGCTTTCCTGATTTATGGCGGATAACATGACCAGGGCCTGCAATCACGGCCGGGACGGCCATGTCAAAGCGGTAACCTTTTTCGCTGAGAAATTTTTTCGCCCCTCCTGTGACCATATTCGTAATCTCTCCAACCATGTCGGTTACAGTCTCGTCGATGCCGTTAACTTCCTCTCCCAGCATGCGTCGTGTTATCTCCAGAATCACGGGTTCGGTAAAGGTGACCGCAAAGGAGCCTTTTGCCTGTTCCCCTGTCATGCCGATAATACCGGTGACATCGCCGTGTGCGGTCTCATGTGTTTTAACCGAAGGAGCGCCGGCCCTGACTTGCAGCATTGCCATGGTGCCCAGAACGTTTATGAGCGACTCCGAAAAGGGATTTATAAATTTATCGTCCATTTCAGTTAACCAGATTATAACAGATTCATGAAATAATTCACCCCCCCTGCCCTGCATCATATCGACTTCCAGCCCGCCGTAAAAGCATGTTTGAGGTTCAGGGGTTGCCGGTTAAAGGGTTGAAGGGTTTAAGGGTTCGGGGGTTGAGATTCGATTTATTGTAATAGTTCAGCCCTGAGC
>WFVK01000337.1 GCA_015491705.1 Nitrospirota bacterium
CCTTGAATTCGCGGTACCTGCTCTCTATCTCCGAATAATCCAAGCTTTTTATCCTGTCGAGGCTGAATGCCTCCACGTTATAGGAAGCCATGACGCTTCCGAATATTATGGCCTTGCGTATATTGGATTCTTCAAAATTCATTGTGTTGGAGAGATAGCCCATGAACCCCCCGGCAAAACAGTCGCCCGCGCCCGTGGGATCGAAGACAGACTCCAGCGGATACGCAGGCGCCGCGAATATCTTTTTGTGTGTGAACATGAGCGCCCCGTATTCTCCGCGCTTTACGATGAGGGTCCGGGGCCCGTATGAAAGTATGATGTTTGCCGCCCTGACAAGGTTCGGTTCTCCTGACAGCTCCCTTGCCTCACCGTCATTGATCAGGAGTATATCCACTAATTTAAGGGTCTCAAGGAGGGATTCCCTCTTTCCTTCTATCCAGAAATTCATCGTGTCGCAGGCCACCAGTGCAGGCTCTTTGACCTGGTTCAGCACCTCCCTCTGCAGGTCGGGGTCTATATTTGCAAGAAAGACTATTTTCTTGTCCCTGTAGCTGTCGGGTAGCCTGGGGCTGAAGGACTGAAACACATTAAGCTGGGTATCGAGCGTGCGGGCTTCGTTTAGTTCATAGCCGTATTCACCCTTCCACCTGAAGGTCTTTCCTTCTTTCTTTTCGATCCCTTCGATATCGATCCTGCGGCTTTTCAGAAACATCAGGTGCCTGTCCGGGAAGTCGGTTCCCACTACTGCGACAATGGAGACTTCCGTGAAATAGCTTGCCGCGGTCGAAAAGTATGTGGCGGAGCCGCCCAGCACTTCATGTACCTCGCCGAAAGGGGTTTTAACGGAATCAAATGCAACAGAGCCTACAACAAGTAAAGACATGTTTATCCTCCATGTTTCTTATGCGGTTCGAAAATCACCTTGATGGAATCCCTTGCCTCCGCCACGAGCCGGAAGCCCAGGCCGCCTTCGTCAAAACCCAGCCTGTGTGTAATCATGCCCGTTAAATCAATTCTCCGGCACTTCATGAGTTTCAGGGCGGTCTCTATATCCAGGGGGCCCGCGCCGTAGGAGGTCATCAGGGTGATCTCATTCCTCCAGAGGTCGTTCATGGGCACCGGCACCGCGACTTCAGGTTCGGGCACGGCGAAATACAGCACGGTGCCGCCCCGGTCAACGCACTTCAACGCCCCGGTTGAAGCGGAAAGCGCGCCTGCGCAGACAATCACAAGGTCTGCGAGCCTGCCTTCGTTAAGCTCCTTCAGCCGCGCCGCGACATCCTCTTCCGCGCTGATGACGGCGTCTGCACCGAAACGCTCCGCCGCCCTCAGGCGGTACTCCGTAATGTCCGAAGCCACAATCCGTCCTGCGCCGAGGGCGCGCGCCAGGCTGATATGAATGAGGCCTGAGATCCCGCTGCCGATCACCAGGACCGTATGCCCCGGTTTAATGCGCGCAAGGCGCTGACCGCGGACCACACAGGCCAGAGGCTCTATGAAGGTGGCCTCCTCGTAGGACATTTCATCAGGGAGCCGGTATACGCCGCGTTCAACATTTATCCGGGGAATGCGTATGTATTCGGAAAACCCGCCGGGATCGTAATTCGTCCTGTGCAGGGTCTCGCATGCAGTGTGCGAGCCCTTGAGGCAGTAACTGCACGTATTGCACGGCACGTGATGCGATACAAAGACGCGGTCGCCTTTCCTGTAATCCTTCACTCCTTCACCGGCTTCGACGACCTCACCCGCAATCTCGTGCCCCAGCACGCGCGGGGCCTTTTTGATGCGGTACCATTCCATGACATCACTGCCGCATATACCGCTTGCAAACACCTTCACGAGCAGCTCTCCCGGGCCGATCGCCGGGACGGGCATCTCCTCCACCCTCACGTCATTGTTGTTGTAATACATTAAAACGCGCATCCGGACCGCTACTTCTTTGTCTTGTTCTTTATCTCGCTGAATATCTCATGGGCCTCTTTCGGGGTGGCCTTCTTATGAACCACTGCATGAAGGGCCCTCATCATTGCAACAGGATATTCGTGCTGCCAGACGTTTCTTCCGAGGTTTATGCCTATTGCCCCCTTCTGTATGCCGTCGTACACAAACTCCATGACCTCAAGCTCTGTCTCGCACCTGGGCCCGCCGGCCATGACCACGGGCACGGGACAGCCGTTCGTGACCTTTTCAAAATTTTTGCACCAGTAGGTCTTTACCACCCGTGCGCCCAGCTCGGCGGCAATCCTGCAGCACAGCGCAAGGTAGCGCGCATCCCGTTTCTCGAGCTCCCTGCCGACGGCCGTGACGGCCATCACGGGTATGCCGTATTCCTCGCATTCATTTACAAGCTGCGCCAGGTTAAGAAGGGTCTCCTTTTCATACCTGCTGCCGACGAATATGGAGATACCCACCGCGGATACGTTC
>WFVK01000338.1 GCA_015491705.1 Nitrospirota bacterium
CCCCTGGCATTCTGCCAGGAAACGGAGACATCCCTTAAACCCCATGCCGTCATTATCAGCAGGAAAGCAAACCACGCCATGACAATGCGTTTTAACAGCGGATGGTCATCTCTGGCGAGATATCTCAGGCGGATAAGAAAGGATGTGAGTTTTGCATCCGTTTTTTTTAGAATTCCTTGCATTCTTTTTTTCCCTTCATTAAACCGGAAGGACAACGGGAAGATGCTGTTACGATTAAGGAAATGATGAGAAATCTGTTCCCTGTAATCAACAAATTTTAACATAAGAAAACCTTTCATGTCATTTGCTGGCAATGTGTTATGAATCAATGCAGTGGCCGTGGGTGCCCCGGGGCCGGGACGGCCTTGCCCGCAAACAGCGTGTTGCAGGAAAACAAGTTTGCAAAAAGTGTCAAAATAGTTTACATTACAGTTATAGGCAAAACGGTTTCCCATAGCCGCAAACGGGTTAAGGCTGTCAAAATGCAGGGACAGAAGCCTGCAGATTGCTGCTGTCTCAACCGGAACGAAAAATGGCCGCAGGGGTAAGCACAGAAAAAAGGGACACAGCGGACAGGCGGAAGAGTCCGACCCCCGTCATAAGCAGGTATACATTCTTCGGCGGAAGGCGGAAGGCGGTCAGGAGAGAGTCGGACAAAAACAGACACCTCTTTGTGGACCTGTACAGCGCGGGGCTCCTCCTGTATGTCCTTACCCTCCTGTGCCTGAGCATCCTGGATGCCTATTTAACCCTTGTATTGATAGAAAAAGGCAAGGTTGTAGAAGCGAATCCCGTCATGGCGGGTTTTCTCGGGTATGGTATAATGCATTTCACCATAGTGAAATTTGTTATCACGGCGGCGGCCCTGATCATTTTAACGGTGCTCAAGAACCTCAGGCTTACGAGGCTCAGCCTGCCCTTTGCGCTGTATCTCTACATTGCGGTTATTATATACGAGATTTATCTCTACATGCTATGACTGAAAAAATCGTCGCAACCAACAGGAAGGCACGTCATGATTATCATATTCACGAGACCTATGAAGCCGGACTGGCGCTTCTCGGCACAGAGGTGAAGGCCCTGAGGGAGGGCAGGGCCAATCTGAGAGACAGCTATGCCGTCATTAAAGACAATGAGGCCTTTCTTCTGAACTGCCGCATAAGCCCTTACAGTCACGGCAACATTCAGAACCACGATCCTTTAAGAACGAGAAAACTGCTCCTGCACAAAAAGGAGATAAACAGGTTATGGGGGAATATCAGCCGGAAAGGTTTCACCCTCGTGCCGCTGAAAATATATTTTAAAAACGGAAAGGCAAAGGTCGAGATAGGCCTTGCAAAAGGCAAGAGGCAATACGAAAAGAGGGCGTCCATAAAGGAGAAGGAAGCGCGCAGGGAGATAGAGAGGCACCTGAAGACATCCCGGGACAAAGGCTGAAACGAAACACTGTACGCTATTTGTCGGTCAATGCCATAAGCCCCGGCAGTTCCCTGCCCTCAAGGAGTTCGAGGGCCGCCCCGCCGCCTGCCGAAATAAACGAGATGCTTTCGGAGACACCCGCCCTGCTTACCGCAAGGTCGGTATCCCCGCCGCCCACGATCGTCAGGGCATATGCATCGGCCACTGCATGGGCGATGGCAAAAGTTCCCCGTGAAAAGGCATCGACTTCAAACACCCCCATGGGGCCGTTCCAGAGGATGGTCTTCGCGCTCTCCAGGGCCTCGGAAAAGAGCTTGACCGATGCGGGTCCGATATCGACCGCCTTCCAGCCGTGAGGTATCTCCTGCGTGGTCACGAGTTTTGTCTCGGCGCCGGGTTCTATGCTCTGTGCTATAACACAATCCACGGGGAGATAAAACTTGATTCCCCTCGATGCAACCGCCTCCCGTATCTCATTGGCAAGATCAAGCATATCGTCTTCCACAAGGGAATCCCCGACATTGTAGCCCATGGCCTTCAGAAAGGTGTAGGCCATTCCTCCGCCCACGATGACCTTATCGACCTTGTCCTCAAGATTCCGGATGACATCTATCTTGCCCGAGACCTTTGCCCCTCCCAGTATGGCGACGAAAGGCCTTATGGGATGATTGACAACCCCCTGCAGGTAGTCTATCTCCTTCTGCAGGAGGAAGCCCGCGGCTGACGGAAGAAACTTTGTTATGCCGACTATGGATGCGTGCCTCCTGTGCGCGGTGCCGAATGCATCGTTCACATAATAATCCGCCAGCCTGGCCAGTGCCCTGCTGAATTCTTCATCGTTTTCTTCCTCCCCGGCATGAAACCTCAGGTTCTCCAGGAGGATGATGTCACCGTCGGACATCCTGCCGACCGCAGCCTCAACCTCGGGACCGACACAGTCGGGAAGAAACGTGACTTCCTTTTTGATCAGGCGCTGCAGCCTCCTTGAAACAGAGGCAAGTGTGTATCTCTTATCGATTCTGCCCTTCGGTCTTCCGAGGTGCGAGGCGATAATTATCCGGCTGCCCTCATCTATTGCATAATTTATGGTGGGCAGTGAAGAGCGTATCCTCCTGTCATCGGTAATATTGAGGTTTTCATCGAGAGGCACATTAAAATCCACACGGATGAAGACCCTCTTACCTTTGATGTCCAGGTCCTTGATGGAAAGTTTGTTTAAAACGCCTTTAATCGGCACTGAAAGACCGTGTTGCATTGCCGTTGCCCTACCTCTTGCCGTCAATATAAAGCATCAGGTCCCTGAGACGCATGCTGTAGCCCCATTCATTATCATACCATGACAGCACCTTCACCATGTTTCCCTCGAGTACCTTTGTGAGGGTGGCGTCAACTATCGAGGAATGGGGATTGCCGTTGAG
>WFVK01000339.1 GCA_015491705.1 Nitrospirota bacterium
ACTTGATAGCGATCGGCTCCCTCCGTATCCCCCCCTGGGCAAAGACGCTGAAGGCCGAGGTCATATCAAGGGGGCTTATGCTCAGACTGCCGAGCCCGAGGGTCAGGTTGCGCGGAAGCTCTCCGCGGATGCCGATCTTGCGGGCGAACCTGATGACATTGCGCACGCCGATCTGCTCGAGGAGTTTTACGGTGACGATGTTCCTTGAATGAACCAGCGCCTCCCTGAGGCGTGTTGCGCCGTGATATTTCTCATCATAATTCTCCGGCTCCCAGTCTCCGAAGCGTTTGCTCTCATAGATCAGCGGTTCATCTATTATTATGCTTGCCGGGGTGTAGCCGTAATCCATCGCCGCTGCAAATATAACGGGCTTAAATGCAGAGCCTGCCTGCCTCTTTGCAAAGACCGCCCTGTTGAACTCGCTTTTCCTGAAATCATAGCCGCCGACGATGGCCCGTATGTAGCCTGTGGAGCCCTCTATGGCTACAACCGCGCCCTGTACAAGCGGCTCCTGGTCGAGGCTGAACACAGGGTATCTGCCCTTTGTCTTCCTGACCCTTACATTGATAATGTCCCCCGGTTTCAATATGGCCGAAAGCCGGGGCCTCCTGAATTTCCTGACCAGCCTGCCTTCCGAATCTATAACCTTCCTGACCCACCATCTCGCATCCGACAGGAAGAGCTTGCCGATGACGCCCCTTGTCTTGACAGTGGCCTGCGAGGCGGATACCCTGAGCACTGTTGCGGTCATGAGGTCGCCTTTTCTCATGACCACTTTTTCAGATGATTCCGCTGTCTTTATCTCCTCTTTCACGTTGATATCCTTGTGGCCGATGGGGCCCCTGAAGCCCTGTCTTTTATCGAGTCTCCTGAGCCCCGCCTTCAGGGAGTCCACAGCCGCGATCTGCATATCCTTGTCCAGGGTTGTATAGACCCTGAGGCCCCCCTTGTAAATCATCTCTATGCCGTATTTCTCCTCCAGATACTTCCTGACGTATTCGAGGAAGTAGTTAGGGGAAAACTTCTCCCGTCTCACACTGGAGAGATAGAGGGGCTGTTCATATGCCTCTTTCACCTGCTCTTCGGTTATGTAGCCGACCTCCTTCATCCTGTTCAGGACAATAAGCTGCCTTTCCTTGGCCCTGTGAATGTTGTTGTAGGGGGAGTACCTGCTCGGAGCCTTGATAAGGCCGCCGAGCAGTGCGGCCTCAGCCAGCGTGACATCAGAGACAGGCTTGCCGAAATAGGCCTTGGCGGCCGACTCAACGCCGTATGCGCCGTGGCCGAAATATATCTTGTTGAGGTAGAGTTCGAGTATCTCCTCCTTGCTGAGGTTTTTTTCGAGCCTGAAGGCCAGGGTGGCCTCCTTTAATTTTCTTGCAACGGTCCTTTCCGGCGAGAGGAAGACCACCTTCGCCAGTTGCTGGGTGATCGTGCTGGCGCCTTCCTTGATCCGTCCGGCCCGAATATCCCTTGTCAGTGCCCTTATAATTGCAATGAAATCTATGCCCCTATGTACCCAGAACCTGGAGTCTTCAACAGCCACCACGGCCCTTATGAGATTCTCCGGTATCTTGGAGAGCGGGACATATTCACCCTTTTCGATCTTGAACTCACCGATAAGCGTATCATCGTCCGCGTAGACCTTTGTTCCGTTTGCCGGCCTGTAGCCTTTGATTTCCTCTATGCGGGGAACGCCTCTCGTAAGGGCGAGAAAGCCGCCGACCGCAAGGCCCATGGCTATGACGATGATGAGAACAAGCGCCCTGAGAGCAAATCCCTTATGCATCTTCCTCAAGAGTTATCGCCTCTGCAGGACAGTTTTCCGCCGCTGCCTCGCAGCATTCGGAAAAGTCGCAGGCGTCCTCATCAACGACAACGGATTTTTCATCGATGACCTGAAAGACGCTCGGGCATATCTCCTCGCAGTTTCCGCAGCCTATGCACAGGTCGGTGTCGACGACAGGGATCATATCTTCTCCATCACCGCGGCGGCCAGGAGGGGAAACATTATTTCATGGTGGCCTGTGAGGGCATATGACCTGCCGCCGGAGAGAACAGGGCGTCTCAGGACATTTTCACGGCTCCTGTAGTGCTGTATAAAGTCCATGTTTACGGTTGTAAAGTCTTTGACATTGTACTTCAGGTTTCTTGTGACGGCCACCGCCTTCAAGAATACCTCCGGCATGATCACCGCAGAGCCGAGATTGATATACACGCCGCCCCTGAGGTCCGAGACGACCGATGCAAAGAGCCTGAAGTCCCTCATGCTTCCTTCACCAATGGATGAGCCGTCTGCTTCGGGATGCATGTGGATAATATCGGTGCCGACGGCAACGTGCACGGTTGCGGGGATATCCAGTCTTGAAGCCGCTGACAGGATACTCAGGTCTTTGTAAGCGGCCTTGCCATGCAGGATATGCTCTCCGACAGCCCTGCCGATGCCGTATCCCTTTTTCACCCCCTCGTTGATCGCCGTGTTCAGCCCCCTGCCGGTTTCCTCCGCCATACCGAAAGTCCCCCTGCAAAGTTCGGCATCCACGTCCTCTGATGTACGGCCCGTCACGCTCAGCTCGTAGTCGTGAACGATACAGGCGCCGTTCATGGCAACGGCCGTAACCACATTATTCTCCATCAGGCTGATAATAACCGGTGAAAGGCCGACCTTTATCGGATGCGCCCCCATGCCGAGGATTACGGGCCTGTCTTTTCCCCTTGCCCTGACAACCGCGTTTACAACCGCCTTGACATCGCTTGCAGCGAGGATATCCGGGAGGCTGTCGAGAAAAGAATCAAACCCGCCTTTTTTAACGAAGGGTTTGCCTAATTTTTCGAGACTGACCTTGCTCTTTCTCGCCCCCAGCCTGCGGGTTTTTATCCTGTCAAACGGCATGGGCGTGTATTTTAAGGACATACAAAAATATAACGTGCAGGTGATTAATAGTCAAGAAGTAATCAGAGGGGTGACCAGTTTACGGCATACAGAAATGGTGGCGGTGGCTGGACTCGAACCAGCGACACTACGGATATGAGCCGTATGCTCTGACCGACTGAGCTACACCGCCGGGAAATTCTCTCGGAGAATCAGGATTATCAAGGTAACAGAATTAACCGCCTAAAGTCAACGCCATCCCTTCCATCCGGACAATTCCTTGCCCTTTCATATAGCTTTGGGATATATTATATCTTATGCTCAAGATAATGCGCAGCCACAAGTTCTTCACGGTGTTCCTGCTGTCCGCGATCACCATCATGATTTCCGTTGCCTTTATCTTCTGGGGAATAGGGCCGAAGGATAACCCGTCTGCAACGTTTGTGGCGCAGATCAACGGCGAAAGAATCACCCTTGACCAGTTCTGGCGGACATATGACAATGACTATGAGGAACTGAAAAAACAGTATACTGATCCCGGGGAGATCGACAAGAGCGATCTTAAAGAGAGGGTACTTGCCCGGATGATCAACACAAGGGTACTCCTTATCGCAGCCCGGAGGGCGGGTATCACCGTCACGGAAAAGGAACTCCGGCAGGCCATAAAGAACCAGCCGTTTTTCCAGAGAAACGGTGTGTTCGACCCTGAAATCTATAAGAGGAAGCTGAAGTTCAGCCGCCTGACCCCCCAGGCATACGAAAGCAGTGTGAGAACTAACATGATCTTAACCAGAATGACCCGCCTCATATCCGAGACAACCGAGCTTTCACCGGATGAATTAAAGATCATCGACTCCATCAAGGGCGGCAACAAGGAACAACTCTCCGAGGTATTCCGCGCCACCAGGAGCAACCAGATGATAAACGCCTACATAGAGGCAATTAAACGGCAGTTGGATATAAAGATTAACAGGGAACTTATTTCGTAGCAGTTCAGTTTTTGCGGGTCAGCTTCGCAAGTCTCATCGCCTCTTCTACATCATCCATGATCTCGCCAATCTCAAAGGGCTTGTCTATGCACTTGATCACGCCCTCTTTTGATATATCATCCAGGACGGATTCGGATAAATCCGCCGAAATGACGATTACAGGGGTGCTTACGGCTACATTCTTGATCTTCCGGACAATCTCGTGTTCCCTGGCATCCGGCAGGTTCAGGTCCGTGATGATAATATCATACCGGTCTTCATGCAGTTTCTGTAAGGCGTCGTCCCCTGTATAGGCACAGTGGACGGCATACCCGCCGGCTTTTTCAAAGCTCTGCTTCAATGACCAGCATATGAGCTCTTCATCATCCACTATCAGTATCTTTATCCTTTCGCCGGCACTCACCACGTCCTCCCTGCTATCCCCCTCTGCATCGTTTTTGTTTCAAGGCTGTTTTTAATGACGAATTTGTCACCTTGCAGTTTATAAGATGCAAAAACAATGCCTGCAATATAGGCCTGATTCCGTCACAAAAAGACCGCTTCATGCTGAATATTGCCGGATTTTACCTGTACACTGCGGGATTTCACACAGAAAGCGGGAAAACATGCGGGATAAAATTTTTAAATATCAAAAAAAGTTTGAAAAGAAATAAGGCAAATATACTATAATTAATGTCATGAAAAAATTCCCCCTGATAGTGCTTTTCGCGATCCTTGCGGGCATTATGCTGTCGGCACGGCAAGGTGAAGGTGCTCCTGCCGGGACCGTAACAAAGGATACGGATATCCATTACACGGGCAAGTACTGCAGTGAGTGCCATGAAAAAAAGCCAGTAAAGGGCGGGAAGAAATTTCTGAAGTATAACGGTGACTTCTCGAAGCTGTGCTGGTGTCACGGTTACACGCCCGGCGCTTACATACATCCGGTGGGCGTAGTGCCCTCAAAGGAGAAGAAGAAAAAGATACCGAAAGATTTCCCCCTGCTCAGGGGCAGGATTTCATGCATTACATGCCATGACATATACCTGCAGTGCCGGTTTGATCCCCGGACAAAGTCGCTGAACAGGAGATTCCTCAGGGGCGCCCCTTATTTAAGCCGCACAAGCCTGTGTTTCAGGTGTCATGATAAGAAAAAATACAGGATGCTCGACCCGCATGACCAGTTGACCCGTAACGGTCAGATCATCATAGAGAAGTGCCTGTACTGTCACGTGGAAAAGCCTGATGAAAAACGCGCATCCTTTAAAGATGTCAAGCTGATCGGCAATCTCGAGGTGCTGTGCTACAGGTGCCATTTCAAGCAAAGCCGCCTGCATCCCATCAATGCAAACCACCTGCGCAAACCCACTGACAAGATACGGGCGATAATGAAGGAGTCGGAAAAAAAGTACGGCATCATACTGCCTCTTGATTATGAAGGAAAGATCACATGCCCCACCTGCCATAATCCGCATGAAAGAGGTGTGATCCCCGCAAATAAACCCGGGGCAAAAGGGGCCAGCGAAAAATACCGGCTTCGTCTTACAAAGGTGCAGATATGCATTGCCTGCCATAAGGACAAGTTTTGACTATATACTATATGTTATGGTATGGGAGATAATGACTTCAGGCCATCAAGATGTTTTTTTACTTCGGCAGGGATTGCCCCTTTAATCTCTTTTGCAAGATAGGAGTGCTCCATTAAAAGCTTCATCACTGAGAGCATGAATTCTTTTTTATACGAAGACATATTATTCAGATTCTTAAGTTTATCCATATAAAAAAGCCTCGTTGCATTAAGGAGTTCCTCTGATAATTCCTTAATGCTCATGTTTACCGGCTTGATAACAGGTTCCACAAGAT
>WFVK01000340.1 GCA_015491705.1 Nitrospirota bacterium
GGCGATGGTGTTATGCAACTGTAAGGTTAAATATTGTATAAACAGGCAGGAGCGCCTGCCCCATAATTGATATTTCAGCTTATGAAAGACATACTCTTAGTAGAGGACGACCCTGATATTCAGACACAGATGAAATGGGGCCTGTCAAAAGAATTTAATGTCCTTCAGGCGCTGAACCGCCCGGATGCAATGCAGTTGTTCATGAAGAACCAGCCCCCGGTAGTCATCCTTGACCTCGGACTTCCCCCTGATGAAAACGGCACGGGCGAAGGATTCTCATGCCTCAATGAGATGCTGAAAAAAGCCCCGGCGACGAAAGTGATTGTTTTAACCGGCAATCAGGAAAGGGAGAACGCCTTAAGGGCGGTCCAACTCGGCGCTTATGATTATTATCTCAAACCCGCTGATATGACCGAGCTCAGGGTAATCATAAAAAGGGCGTTTCATTTTTCAGAGATAGAGGCCGAAAACCGGCGGCTGCGCATGATGCTGGACAGGAAAGCCGGATTTGCCGGCATGATCGGCCAGTGTCCCGCGATGCAGAAGATATTTGAAACTATTGAGAAGGTTGCATCAACCGATGTGGCCGTGCTGATAAGGGGGGAGAGCGGCACGGGCAAGGAACTGGTGGCGCGTGCAATACACGAAAAGAGCCTGCGCAACAGGGGACCTTTTATCCCGATCAACTGCGGCGCCATACCCGGGAATCTTCTTGAATCCGAGCTGTTCGGTTATGAGAAGGGCGCATTCACCGGTGCCTACGCCCGGCAGACCGGCAAATTCGAATATGCGGATAAAGGGACCCTTTTCCTTGACGAAATCGGCGAGATGCCCGCCGCGCTGCAGGTGAAGATTTTAAGATTCCTTCAGGAGAAAAAGATACAGCGTGTGGGAGGCGCCAAGGATATAGAGATAGACACGAGGATAATCACAGCCACTAACGCAGACCTGGAGCATGCAATGAAAAGCGACAGATTCAGGGAGGACCTTTTTTTCAGGATAAGTGTCATCTCCATTGATATTCCTCCGCTGAGGGAGAGGGGCAATGATATAGTGCTGCTTACAAACATTTTTCTCGAGAGATACAACGAGATGTTCAGAAAGAGAATAAGGGGATTGAGCCGTTCCGCGCTCAATGCGATTAAGAGACATTCCTGGCCGGGTAATGTCAGGGAGCTTGAAAACAAACTGCAGAAGGCCGTTATTACGGCCGATGCCGACATAATAGAGCCGTGCCATCTGGGTCTCGCAGAGCAACAGGAAATGGACATGTCCCGGGAAAGACCGGGAAAGCGGTATGAGGGTGTTATGCTCAGGGAGGCGCGTAAAAGATTTGAAATGGATATTATTGAGAGCGCCCTGGAAAGACACAGCGGCAATGTGAAGCGTGCATCGGAAGAACTGGGAATAAGCAGGCCGACCCTTTACGACCTGATCGAGAAATACAGGATTTCCGTGAAAAAGAACTGATCGCCTTAAGGCTGCATAAACTGGCAGCGGAAGGAGGAAGGAATGTCGAAAATAGGTGTTATCGGGGGAAGCGGGCTTTATGAAATTGAGGGTTTTGTTTTGAAGAACAGGAGAAATGTCTCCACTCCCTACGGAAAACCTTCGGACCGGTATCTTGCCGGTAAGATCGGGGAAACAGAGGTGTTCTTCCTGCCGCGTCACGGCGGTCATCATGATATCCCCCCGCACATGATCAACTACAGGGCAAATATGTGGGGCTTCAGGAAGCTCGGAGTTGACAGGGTGTTATCCATAAGCGCAGTGGGCGGCATCAGGAGAGGTCTGAAGCCGGGAGATATAGTTCTCCTTGATCAGGTTCTGGATATGACGAAAAACAGGAAGTCCACATATTATGACGGAAAGGACGGTGTGGTCCATATAGACTTTACAGAGCCTTACTGCCCTGAACTGGGCCGGATAATCCTGAAGGCCGGGCGGCGCAGCAGGGTTGCCCTAAAAAAGGGAGCGACGTATGTGGCGGTGGAAGGTCCGAGACTTGAAACCGCTTCAGAGATAAAAAGCTTCAGGATGCTCGGCGGGGATGTCGTGGGAATGACCGGAATGCCGGAGGCCGCCCTTGCAAGGGAACTGGAGATATGCTATGCGGGAATATCGGTGGTAGCCAACTATGCAGCCGGCATGAGCGGGAATAAGCTTACTGTAGCCGAAGTAATGGAGGCCATGAAAGGCTCGACGGAAAAGATCAAGCGGCTCCTGAAGGCTGTCTTTTCACTCATTCCCGGAGAGAGAAACTGTCCGTGTAAAGACGCCCTGAAAGAGGCGAAGATATAAGCATGAGTCAGGCTGACAAAGGTTATATCCTCATTTTTCCATGTCATCGATAATACCGCTTATTTTATCTGCAATCAGTTGAATAGCCTTTTCACCCTTTTCCCTGCTCGCCTTTGCAGGATTGCCCCATACACCGCCGGGCCAGTATCTGAGCTTGTCTTTCACCACGAACGGGCTGGTCTGTACGGGATATTCCTCAGGTGATGTCCCTTTGACCAGCTCGGGTGCAATGGCCAGGATGATGGATGTCTCTATTTCCCCTGCATGCAGGTCCCCCGGGGTTTCCGCAAGCCCGGCAAGCTCTTTATCCAGGATGTAATACGGAGATACGACCGCCATTTTAATCTCATCGAGTTCCTGGACGAGAATCTCCGCGGCCTCCCTTAATGCAGACATGTGAATGCCTCCTCCGTGGCCCGATATGAGAATAAAGTTCTTCAGGCCCTTCCTGTAAGCGTCCCTTACCAGGTCCGACGCCAGCCTCCTGAGGGTTTCCGCGCTTATGCTGATTGTGCCGGGGTGCTGATATGTGGTGGTGCATACGCCGTAGTATAAAGGCGGCGCAAGGAATACATCCCTCTTTCTTGTGGCGCGTTTGAGAACCTCATATACAATCAGGGTGTCCGTATTCAGCGGAAGATGGCTGCCGTGCTCCTCAACCGTGCCGAACGGAAAAACTATCGTCTTTGTCTTTTCAAGGTGTCTTTTGAAGTCGGCCATTGTGATGTTCTCAAGAATCATACCCCGCCCCTCCTGAATGTTTTGTTGCATTATTTTATACCCGAATCGAAAAAAGCGCCAGCGGAATATAACGGGCCTCCGTCCTGTACTGAAAATATTTTATTGACAGGATACCAAATCTCTGATAGGATTTTTTTAACATAAAACCAGAAGGAGGAAACAATGGCTGCAAAGAACAGGTCGATGAAAAAGAAGGTCACGGTGAAAAACGTCAAGAAGAAAAAGACGGACAATGCATTCATGAAACCGGTGCAGATCAGCGAGGCCCTCGCAAAGGTGGTCGGAAGCAAACCCCTTCCGAGAACAGAGGTCACCAAAAAGCTCTGGATGTACATAAAGGAGCATGACCTGCAGGACAAGACGAACAGGAGAAACATCGTTGCCGACGCCAACCTGAAGGCTGTATTCGGAGGGAAGAAAAAGGTCTCGATGTTTGAGATGACCAGGCTCGTCAGCAAAAATCTGACGGCGATCCAGTAGCATAAATCAGGACGTCACTCTTCCGTATATTATACGGGCCGGGATGTAGCAGAGAATAAATGTAACTGCATGAGGGGCGGTATCGCCCGCCCCCGGTATTAAAAAAGGCAGGCCGGATTCCACTTCGCCGAAGCGGTACTGCATCCAGCCGAGGGCGATAAATACCGGCCACAGGTATGAAGCGGAGAGGGTGAGTTGTGATAAAAGGGCATTGCCGCAGGCCTCACTGGCAATGCGGTTGCATGCCGTGTATGCAGCCTTGTCACCTGCCTTAAGCGCCTCGATAGACAGGTCATGAAAATGTTCTGTGTCATGATTATCACGTGCTATCTTCCCCTTGTTTAAACGAACGGCAAGGGATACTGAATATTCCCCGGTTATTACGCAGGCCATGGCAATGATGAAAGTCCCGAGGTAATAACCTGCCACGGGATTATCCGGAAACCTGTAGAAAGGCATCAGGATTTTATCCATCTGTGCATACAGGAGAGCAAGAAAATCCATTATAAAATCTCCACTAAAACGGCGGCACTATGCTGTGGCCGAAAAACCCTTTTGACGTATACCTGATTCCGACATAAAGCGCAAGCACGACGAAAAGCCGTTTGAGCCATATGTCGGGAATGTACCTTGAAGTGCGCGGCCCGATCATGGAGCCTGCAAAGATTCCGAAGAGCTCGATCCCGATCAACGGCCAGTAGATCACAATGCCTTTAATGACCATATATGAAAAAATACTCACCACCATCCCGATAAGGACTGTAAGCGCGGATGTCCCGGCGACAAGAAACATGGGCAGCCCTGCAATGCTTGTAAGAAAAGGGACGAACAGGAACCCTCCGCCTATGCCGAGAAAAGACGCCAGGGCCGCTATGAAGAACCCGCCGGCAAGCGGTATAACCGGTGCAAAGCTGAATTCCACTCCATAGAATGTAAACTTCACGCGCGACAGGCCCCACTGCACTATCTTTACACCGTGTTCAGATGCATCAGCCGCCTCGCGGTTTTTCCGTCTTCCGCGGGCCTCTTCAAATGCCTTTGCCGCCGCCCTTGCATTTTTCTTCCTGGTCTGTCCCCGCGATGTGGTCTCGTAGAACAGAAATCCGCCGATTACAAATACGCAGAGGCCGAAGTACCCGATATATTCGCTGAGCCTGATCCTGCCCGCCGTAATAACAGGGACAAGGATGCTGCCTGTCACAGAACCCAGCGCAAGGGCTGTTCCGAGCGGCAGCACGAGTCTGCCCATCCGGTAATAGTTTATTGAAGATATCAGGGCGCTGAGACTCACCAGCCACTGGTTCGAGACCCTTATGCTGTCGGTAATCAGCCTGTTCAGGGCGGGACTGGTGTTTTTAAAGCTCCCTGCATAATCACCAAGCCCGAAAATGGTTATATGCCCCACGCCCGCCATTATGCCGCCGAAGGCGCCGACCGTCGAGAATATCCAGCCGACCCATACAGCCCAGAGAAACGCCCACAGATAGTCGACTTCCGGGGCTCCCCGTATGTTGAGAAAACCCGGCGGAGCATCAGGGTTGATCATGCCCCTTTCAACACCCTTTGGTGTCTTTGCTATGGCATCGGCCAGTGTAACGGCGTGTGATGAAGCAACAAAGACGGCCAATGTCAAGAACAAGGCCAACAATACGGATAATACCGGATGAAAATTTTTCCTCTGCCTCATTGTCATTCTCCTGACGGGTTTATGGTTTACCTTGCAGCGGCATAAAAATATCAA
>WFVK01000341.1 GCA_015491705.1 Nitrospirota bacterium
GTGGCAGGTCGTCCTCGGTTTTACGGCTGCAATTGCCGGAACATTATGGATAACAAAAAAACGCTGGTATATTTTGCCGTTTCTTCTGTCTCTCGCAGGGAGCGGAATTTTCACCTCTCTCGGCAAGATCGCATTCCACCGGCCCCGTCCCGAATGGCCGGTATATCTTGAGCCCTCTTTTTCTTTCCCAAGCGGACATGCGACCATCGCCGTTTCATTCTACGGTTTTATAACATATATCCTGATAAGCAGCGTGACAAAATGGAAGACAAAGATAAACCTCTTTTTTGCCGGGCTCATAATAATATTTCTTATCGGGTTCAGCCGGATATACCTCGGGGTGCATTATCTGAGTGATGTATGGAGCGGGTATCTGATCGGGACGCTCTGGCTGATTATTGGAATCAGTCTCTCCAACTATTTGCAGCCGAAGGACTTTCGCGTAACGGCTTCGTCGCCCGGTAAAAATCTGAAATACATCCCGGCGCTCCTGATCCTTTCATCGCTCGTATTTTATGCCGGTTTTGCAGAACAATACACCCCTGAGCTTCTGAAAAGGCCTCCCGCGCATGGGCGGCCGATTGCAGAAAATGTGCAGGATATTTTTGCGGATGAGCATATGAAATATACAGAGACCATTCTGGGAAGAGAACAGACACCAATAAATATTATAGTCATTGCAGGAAACGATGTGCAGCTCGTAAAGTTTTTCCGCGATGCGGGCTGGTTCCCTGCCGACAGACCCGGCTTTCGATCAATAGTAAAGATATACAAAGCTGTTCTGCTCAACAAATCCTATCCCGCGGCGCCGGTTACCCCCTCGTTCTGGAACGGACAGGCAAATGACCTTGCCTTTGAAAAACCAACGGATGCCGATATTGCCCGCAGAAGACATTTCGTCAGGTTCTGGAAGACCGGATATGTAACGAAAAGCGGTGATGCCGTATATGTCGGGTCGGCAGGTTTCCATACCGGTGTCAAATGGGGCATCACCTATCGGATCGATCCGGACATCGATGCGGAACGGGAGCGGTTATACAATGATTTAATCCGGGCCGGAGAAGTCGAAAGCCGCAGGAAAATACAACTGGCAAGGCCTCAATCGGGGCGCAATTTTACCGGAGACCCCTTTTTTACCGATGGAAAGGCATATCTGATAAAGTTTAAAGACCGATAACCGACCGGCCTGAACCGGGATATACCTTGATGTTGCAGAGGCAGGCTCTCCCGCCTGCCGGCGATATTTTAATGTCACTGTAAGATATATTTGCCCATGCATTACTCCAGCTATCTTGAAATCATTGCTTCTTGACTTTTTATGTTGCAGTGATTATCTTAATGTAAGTAAGTGCTTACATTATGAAAAGGACGGACACAAAAGAACGGCTCCTTGAAGCGACACTGAAACTGATTTCCGCCAGGGGCTATCTCGGCGCCACGACAAGAGAAATAGCGCTGGAGGCCGGTGTTTCCGAGATTACCCTCTTCAGGCACTTCGGATCAAAGGAGCGGCTCTTTGAAGAGGTGCTCAACAGGTATACATTCCTGCCCAGGCTCAGGAAGCTGCTGCCGAAACTGGAGGAACTTCCCTGTGATGAGGCGCTCATGTCGGTAGGCATAAGATTTCTTGAGACACTCAGGGAGAGGAAGTCCCTGGTCATGATAATGTTCTCTGAGATGAATATATACCCGGAAAAAGTCCGGAGGGTGCATAAAAGATTCATAGACGAGATGATCCTGACCCTTGCAGCCTACTTCAGGACACTTCAGGACAGGGGGCTGCTCAGGAAATTTTCCCATACCACCGGGGCCCGCGCATTCCTTGGGATGGTCTTTTCATATTTCCAGACAGAGGAGATTGTAAAGGGGAGAAATATGAATAAGAAAGAGATGCAGAGGACCATAGGGGAGTTTGTGGATATATTTGTCAGGGGTGTGAAATGAAGAGGCTTGCGATTCTCCTGTTTCTTCTGCTTTTGCTGATACCGCCCGGGGTCTTTGCACTCACACTCGAAGAGGGCCTGAGGATAGTCACGGAAAAGGGCCGGGATATAAATATCTCCCGGGCGGAAGAAGATGCGGCGAGGGAAGGTGTCGGCCTGGCAAGGTCCCCCCTGCTGCCCAGGGTTGATTTATATGCAAACCGGACCTGGTTGAGGTATCAGCCTGAGGCCATATTCGGCCCTTCAAGCGTACCCGTGGCCGAGAAAGACTCCTTTACCTATGGCTTCAGGGTTGACCAACTGGTATATGACTTCGGCAGGACATATTCGATGCTGAGGGCATCACGGGACGGGTTAAAGGGCAAAGAGCTGGATACCAT
>WFVK01000342.1 GCA_015491705.1 Nitrospirota bacterium
GGGCTGCCGCCTTGGTATAACCTACCCCGAGATTTACAGCATGCAGGTGCAGGCCATCATGGAGGCCGCCTGCGAGCTGAAAAAGAAAAAGGTCAGGGTACTGCCTGAAATAATGATACCCCTCGTAAGCCATGTCAGAGAGCTCGAGGCCATGAGAGAGGTCGCTGTATCGGTTGCAGACAGCGTCCAGAGGAAATACGGGATCAAGGTGCCTTACGCGGTAGGCACAATGATCGAGCTGCCGCGGGCGTGTGTGACGTCTGATGAAATTGCCGGGGTTGCGGATTTTTATTCATTCGGGACCAATGACCTTACGCAGACGGTTTACGGCCTTTCAAGGGATGACGCCGGAAGGTTCCTGCCGTTTTATGTGGAAAACGGGATACTGAAAGAGGACCCGTTTATTTCCATTGACATTGAGGGGGTCGGCTCTTTTATGAAGATTGCAGTGGAAAAGGGCAGGAAGGTCAAGAAGAACCTCAAGCTCGGGATTTGCGGTGAGCACGGCGGAGAACCGAGGTCTGTCGAGTTCTGCCACAATATCGGGCTTGACTATGTGAGCTGTTCCCCCTACAGGGTTCCGATTGCACGGTTTGCAGCAGCCCAGGCTGCGATAAAAGGCAAAAACAAAAAGAAGAAAAGAGGGAAATAACCGTTTATCCGGCGGATAACTGCCGCATGCGGTTACATTAACCTTAATAGTTGCATGAAAGCATCGCCGGTGAGAGGGATGGCCTGCCGTAAGACCTTCAGGCTCTCCCTCTCACCGGTTTCGGAAGAATAGTTTTTTACTGAAGATTATTTGCCGGGCCTGTAAATAAAGACCCGGTTGCAGTGTTCGCAGAAGTTCGCCCTGTCTTCCATGTAGCGGCCGTCTTTAAAGTATTCAACTTCCAGGAGGCGTATCTGCATGCGTTCGCCGCTCTTTTCACAGACGTGCTCGATAACCTCACTGTCGCAGTCTGAATAGGTATAGCCGTCGATAACATTGGACAGCAGAGCGATTATCTCTGTCTCTCTTTCATATTCGTCCATCTTGCCGGCCTCCATATATGAAATTCCCGGATTGCGATCCATCGGTTATTCCGGCTGCCCGGGATATTTACCCGTTCTCATTTAAGAATTCCCCGCGGACCGCCGTGCCTGTTTATGAAACGCCGGATATTAGTATACCATTTTTTATCCGGCATGGCGCTTCACCCGGGTGTATTTAAGAGTATGATGTGCAGGTTTTACCCGTTGCCACCTTTCATGTAAGTCCCTGCTTTTCCGTCCCCTGAATGCTTAGGCGAAGTTCAATTATCTGCTTCATCCAACAGAATTATCAAAAGCAAGCGCATTCCCATTATATATATTTATTTTTATTGTCGTTTAGGCAGTTAACGGTTGATTGACAGTTATAACAACGGGTTGATTCTATTATATTTATTTTGTTAAGTCAAGAAAATTGTCACTGACGAAACTCCGGAAACACAAGTACAGCTTGCAAATACCATACCCGTGTCCAATTCTTTTGTTTTACGGGGGATTATGAGGACAGGTTGACCGGCAGGTGTAATACTGTTTGACGCCTGTTTACACTTTTTGTAAAAGGATGGCCTTCTCATCCCCTGGCAATGAGCGGGAAAAGGGGGCTGAATTATTAAAATATGGGGGCCGGCGGATTAAATATTGTATTTTCTTCTCAGGCTGTAAACCGACGGCCTGCTGATACCCAGGACCCTTGACACTTTGGAGATATTGCCGTTGCAGTGTTTCATGGCCTCAATCAGCTTCTGTTTTTCAATCGTGCATCTGACTTCTTTCAGGGATGTTACACTTTCCATTTCCACCGGGGGTATATCTATATCCAGCTCGGCCGGAGTAATATCCGGTCCACTGGACATGACAACGGCCCTTCTTACCTGGTTTATGATCTCCCGTACGTTCCCCGGCCAGTCATAGTTCCTGATTGTCTCTATTGCCTCGGGTGTGAAGGACCTGCTTAAATTCATTTCCCTGGAAAACTTGTTGAGAAAGTATCTTGCAAGGATCACCCTGTCTTCTCCACGTTCCCGTACAGGGGGAAGGGCGATATTAAAGGCGTCCAGCCTGTAAAACAGGTCCTTGCGGAAGAGTCCCTTTGCAATAGCGGATTTAAGGTCGGTGTTGGTTGCGGCAATCAGCCTTACATCGACTTTCTTCCCGCCGTTCGCCCCGATCTTCTCAAGGATATTGTCCTCGAGGAATCTCAGCAGTTTCGATTGCAGGTTTACGGGGAGCTCGCCGATTTCATCAAGGAAGATGGTCCCGCCGTCTGCATATTCAAACTTCCCCATCTTGTTTGTATGGGCGCCCGTGAAGGAGCCCTTTGTATAGCCGAAGAGTTCCGCCTCAAGGAGATTTTCCGGGATTGCGGCGCAGTTTATCGGGACAAACGGTTTGTTCCTCCTCGGGCTTCTTTCGTGGATGGCGGTTGCAGTCAATTCCTTGCCGGTGCCGCTTTCACCGGTGATAAGAACGGGAATATCCGTGGGCGCCACTTTCCTGATCATGGAGAAGACATTGAGGATGCTCTCGCTCGACCCTACAAACTCTTCGTTAATATCAAGGTTTTTGCCTATCTTTATGATTTCGACATCTATGTAATTGAGAATCTTGTAGATATCTTCTATCGAGAAGTCCCTGCTCTTCTGAAGCAGTCTCTTGTGAAAGGATTCCTTTTCATGCTCGATAATGTAATCCTGTGAATAAAAATTAAGGCTCCACCCGCACCCGTCGCATCTGCTGAGTTTCCGGTTGTTTTTCTTCCCGCAATAGGGGCATGAGAGATCGTCCCTTATATTGTCCCTGATGTAATCCCACAGTTTTATTTTTGCATCCCTGTTGAGATTGTAAAAGCGTGTTGCAATGCCCTGTTCCTCGGTGCGCACTATCTGGCCCAGTATCTCGAATTCTCCGTGTCTGGGCAGGTCGTATTTGAGGCCGATGATCTTGTTTTCAGACGGAGGGGCGTAAAAATCAATAAACCCGCCGCTGAGACTGAGAGATGTAAACCTGGATCTGGTTTCCGTGGTTCCTCTCCCGCCGTTATTGTCGATTAAGATGCTGACAGGCAGGTCGACTTCACATCTGACGTCTAATCTTGACATGTTTTTTTCTCTTTTTAGCGATGGATAATTAAATTTTTGAACTCAGCCAAGTTCTTTAAAAGATAACATAAAAAAACATACTTGTCAATATTTTTTACATTTATGGCATAAGGCCGGGCTTGTATCCCCTGAGCAGGGGCAAGAGGCGATCAGCGGGTTAATGGGAGAGTTTGATGTTCTGCTTGAGCAATATAA
>WFVK01000343.1 GCA_015491705.1 Nitrospirota bacterium
ATTTAAGGGGAGGCCTGGAGGGGTTACTTTAATATGCGTGCTGAATATTTCCTCAGGGAATCGCAGATAAAGCTTTTCCGCCGGGCTCTCCCGCCCGCGGGCGATGGTTTTATGCAACTGTAAGCTTAAGGTATAACTGCGATGGGAAGAAGAGAGCAGGGTAATTACGGGAATATCCTGATGGATATTTTCAACAGACTCCACGGTTTCTTCGGCCCCCAGAAATGGTGGCCCGGAGATACCCCCTTTGAGATTGCAGTGGGAGCCATTCTCACACAGAACACGAACTGGGGGAACGTGGAAAAGGCCATAAGGAATTTAAAGCGGAACGGAAAGCTCAGTGCAAAGGCCCTGCATGAAATGCCGCACGGCAAACTCGCCTCATTAATAAAGCCGGCGGGATATTTCAATATCAAGTCAAAGAGACTGAAACACTTCCTTGACTTCCTTGCCGCTGATTATAAAGGCAGCATGAAACGGCTGGGAAAGGAAGACGTGCAGGCGCTCAGGAAAAGACTCCTTGCCGTCAACGGCATCGGGCCGGAGACAGCGGATTCCATTCTCCTGTATGCGCTCGGGAAACCCGTGTTTGTAATCGATGCCTATACAAAGAGGGTTCTGCAGCGCCACGGGCTTGTGCCGGAAAAGGCCGCGTACCACGATATACAGGCGCTCTTCCATGACAACCTCCCCCGGGATGCCGGCCTTTTTAATGAATATCATGCCCTCTTCGTCGTGCTGGGCAAGCACTACTGCAGGCCCAAACCGCAATGTGACGGATGTCCGCTGAAGGGAGATAAAAAGGGCAATGGATATATTTGAGATTATCAGATCACGGCGCAGTATAAGACGGTTCACAGAAGAGCCGGTACCCGATGAGATTATCGACAGGATAATCGAGGCCGGCGCATGGGCTCCATCGGGATTAAACAACCAGCCGTGGAAATTCGCTGTTATAAAAGACGGGGACCTGAAGAAAAAGCTTGCAGGGCTTACACATTATTCCGGGACGGTTTCAGGCGCAAATGCATTGATCGCCGTGTTCCTGGATCACTCCCTGAGTTACGACAGGACAAAAGACACCCAGGCAATCGGCGCATGCATTCAGAACATGCTCCTGTTTATCCATTCCATAGGTCTCGGTGCGGTCTGGCTCGGGCAGATACTGGCAAACAGGGACAGGGTACAGGACCTGCTTGAATGCCCTGAAGATTTCGAGCTCATGGCGGTAATAGCGCTTGGCTATCCTGCTTCAAAAGGGGGAGAGGGGAAGCGCAGGGAGCCGGCGCAGAGCGTTTTTTTCAGGAAATGAGGCTCATGTCGTACCCCTGATACCGCAAAGGTCACCCTTCCCGTGTGTTTCTTTTAAAGATTGAAACAAAATATTTCTGGAGATATATCTTGTCCTTTACTGATACATTGGTGAACCTGATACCCGCCAGGTAATTCTCCCCGGCACCGCGCCCGCTCTCAGGAACCCAGCCGGGCGAATCATCAATCTTTTTGCACCAGACCGCCACCCCCTCAAGCTCGATTTTTTTCTCCGGCGCTGCATCCCCGGCACCGGCTTCATCGCCGGACTTTTTCGCCCGTTGCGGCCTGCCGTCCCCGATATCCGGCAGGTACAGCGTAACCTTCAATATCTTGTGACAGTCAACCGGCTTCCTGCTCAGTACGCTGATTCCTGAAAAACTTATATCAACGGCATTGACAAAAGACAGGTCCTCTTTATTCATTTCCCCTTTGACGCCTATCAAAGTCCGGACCCTCGGCTGCCGTCTCCTGTCGGAAACGGCCCTGATATCGGGGCTCTTTTTACCGGTTGCCTTGGCAACCAGTCCGTTGTCATATATAACGGTCTGATTCCGGCCCCTTTCCTTGGCCTGGTATAAGGCCTCATCCGCATAATTGAGAAGGCGCCCCGCCCTGGTGACCTTTTTGTTCTCGGGATAAGCGGCAATCCCCAGGCTTATGGTAATGCCGACGGCACGTCCCTTTATCAGGAAAGAATAGTTGCTTACAAGTTTCCTCAGTCTTTCGGCCTTCCTGTAGGCGGCCTCGTAATCCGTATAGGGGAACAGAATCGCAAACTCCTCTCCCCCGTACCTGACAACCTTGTCCGTATCCCGGACATTACTTTTCAGAATCTCGGCAAGCTGTTTCAGCACCGCATCCCCGAACTGGTGGCCGTAGGTATCATTGACGGCCTTGAAGTAATCTATATCGATCATGATGCAGGAGAGGGGGAATTTATATCTCTTTGCAAGCTTGTATTGTTCCTGGAGTATCTTCCTGAAGAACCTGTAGTTATACATGCCGGTTAATTCATCCTTCATGGAGAGCTCTTTCAACTGCCTGTTTCTCGCATCCAGGCTCCTGAGGAGCCTGTTGATTTTTTTATTTATCGCCAGGAGTTCCCTGTTCTTTTTCTCCACATCATCGATGTTCATTCTGAGTTCATCTTCCCTGGACTTCAACTGGAACATCAGGTTATTGAAGTCTTCACCGATCTGAAGGATGATATTCCCGTCCGTGGCCTTCCTGTATACCGTGCATTTACGGCAGTCCCCGATTTTTTTCACAAAATCGCACCGGGGCTCCCCCCTCGAAAATGTGCCCGCAACCTGCCAGCACCTCAGATTCTGGGATTTATACGAAGGACACCGGGTGTTGCCGCAATTCATCACTTCCCAGCATTTGCACAGTTCCGGGTTGTTGAAAAAATACCAGTCCTTCCGTTTTAAGGCCTTTGAAAGAAATTCACGAATGTCTCTTGTAAGCCTGGATTCATGTGCGTTTTCCTCTTTCTTCTTCATGGCCCTCCCGGACGGCAGGCTGTCATACCTGCATTTTCGGCATTTCCGGCATCAGGATTGAATGCTCATTGCCTCCAACAGGGCTCTCTGGCAGTTTTCAGAGGCGAGTTCCAGATTCCACTTTCTCTTGTCCCGTATGCCGACGATATTGCTGATCCCCCTGAGCTCGAGCATGGGTATTTCATATATTGTGCAGACCTGTGCGACAGCCGCCCCTTCCATGTTCTCACACACCGGCGCAAAGCGCTCCCGGAGTTCCCTTGTTCTTTTGCGGGTGCCCGTTGCCGCGGAGACCGTGACAAAGCTGCCGGGTTTCACCATGAAATCCCCTCCTTCCGCCAGCAGGGCCGTATCCACTTTTACCGAGGGGGAAAGCACGAGTGAGGCGGATACGGGGAATTCATTGAAATACCTGCGCCCGCCCCTCTGCAGCAGGGGGATGCCGATGGTTTCCATCCCTTCATATCCTTTTGAGGTAACCAGACCTTCATCGCCGTATATCTCTTTTGTGGCCACTGCAATGTCTCCGATTCCCAGCCCGGCTCCCGGATATGCGCCCCCGACCCCCAGATTAATAATATTTTCAACCGGGAATCTTTCAAGAATGCATGCCGCGGAGACAGCGGCGTTCACCTTTCCTATGCCTGTATTCAGCAGGATGACATCAAGGCGTCCGAGCCTGCCTTTATAAAAGGTTTTTCCGGCGATTTCACCTGTGCGGACATTTTTCAAATACTTGCGGATA
>WFVK01000344.1 GCA_015491705.1 Nitrospirota bacterium
GCCTTCAGGTCCGGAACGAGGCCTGCCTTGTTTGCATACAGGAGGCGTTTGGGTACCTTGCCCGCCATCACGGCTTCGGTAATGGACTGCTTCTTCAGCAGGGATATCAGGCCGCCGAAGCGACCGATGTTTATCTTGTGGAAATCATCGGCAACAGGTCTTAATGACTCATCCGCAGGCGGCTGCAGGGCGATTGCCACCACCCTGTAGCCCATTTTCCTTGCGCCTGATGCAACCGCAGCAGGCAGGTCGCCCATTCCTGCGATAAGCCCCAGGGTCTTCGGGGCCGCGGATTCACCGGATGCCTTCAGCGACATATCCCTCTCTTGTTTTCTTCAATAAACCTGATGAGATACCTGATCTCGTCCGACTGCTCCACCTCGTTTTTCAATTTATTTATGGCTTCCTTCAGGGTAAGCTTGCTCCGGAAGAGTATCTTGTATGCCTTTTTGAGGTCCTTGATCGTGGAGTCCTTGAAGTTCTGGCGTTTCAGGCCCACGGTGTTCAGTCCGTAGAGTTTGGCCCTGTCGCCTGCTGCCGTCGTGAACGGCGGAATATCCTGCGGGATCGCGCTGAAACCGCCGATCATTGAATATGCCCCTATCTTTGTAAACTGGTGCACAGCGACAAGCCCTCCTATGAATGCATGGTCCTCCACAACCACATGGCCCGCCAGGGTGGTTGCATTGGCCATTATCACGTGGTTGCCTATATTGCAGTCATGGGCGATATGCACGTAAGCCATCAGGAAATTGTCGTTCCCTATCCTTGTCACCTTGTCCCCCCCTACGGAGCCCCGGTGGATAGTGATATATTCCCTTATGATATTGTTGTCGCCTATCCTGACCGCTGTTTTTTCGCCCTTGTATCTGATGTCCTGCGGCGGCAGGCCTATCGATGTGAAGGGATATACGACACAGTTACGGCCCATCTCGGTCTCTTCAATGACCACATTTGAAAAGAGTTTGGTGTTTTTGCCGAGTTTCACCCTTTTGCCGACAATGCAGTAAGGACCTATCTCCACTCCTTCGGAGAGCTTTGCACCGGCGTCAACAATAGCCGTGCGGTGAATCTTCGGTTTAGCCATTTTTTAATTCCTCTTCCGTGACCATGGCCGTAAATTCGGCCTCCGCCACAAGCCTGGTATCGACAAACGTCTGGCCTGAAAACTTCCAGACATTGCTCCTGTGCTGGAGGACGTTAACCTCTATGCGCAGCTGGTCCCCCGGGATTACGGGCTTTCTGAACTTGGCTTTTTCAATGCTCATGAAAAAGACGGATTTCCCCTTTGCGCCTGAATGAAAGGCCAGTATGCCGGCGACCTGCGCCATTGCCTCTATGACCAGCACCCCCGGCATGATCGGATAATCAGGGAAGTGCCCCTGGAAAAAGGGCTCGTTGATGGTGACGTTTTTAAGGCCTACGGCCTTTGCATTGGGCTGTATCTCGGTAATCCTGTCTAACAAGAGAAAAGGGAATCTGTGGGGCAGGATGTTTTGTATTTCACGGCTGTTCATCATGTGAATGTCCCTCCTTATGCTAAATCCGCAAGCGGAATTTCAGACACGGTTGAGCTTTCTCTCCAGGTCCCGCAGGCGCCTCAGGTACTCCGGCAGCTTTCCGTATATGCTCTGAGCGCGCAGCCACGTCCTGTGCGGAATCGCGGGTGTTCCGGAGTACACCTCGCCGGCCGGGATGTCACCGGTAATGCCCGACTGGGCGCCTGCCATGGCCCCGCTGCCGATCTTTACATGGTCCCTGACGCCAACCTGGCCCCCGAGCACGACCCCGTCGCCGATCTCCACGCTGCCGCTGATGCCGGTCTGGGCTACTATTATACAATTTTTGCCTATTTTTACATTATGGGCGATCTGGACGAGATTGTCGATCTTTGTACCGCTTCCCACAACGGTATAGCCGGTGGTGGCCCTGTCGATTGCAACATTCGCCCCTATCTCGACATCATCCTCTATTATTACGCCGCCGACCTGGGGTATTTTGCGGTGCACCCCCCTGTCGAATACATAACCGAAGCCGTCGGCTCCGATAACCGCGCCGGCATGCACCGTCACCCTCCTGCCGATCTTTACATTCTCCCTGATTGTTACATTGGCATAAACAACCGAGTCATCTCCGATGGAGACATCCTCACCGATATAGACCCCCGGGAATATGACAACCCGCGCCCCTATCGTGACATTGCCGCTGATGCAGGCAAAAGGATGTACAGAGACATCCTTCCCCATGCTGACGTTGGTGCCGACAAACGCCCTTTCGCTGACGCCCGCCGGCCTGAAGGGCCTTCTGCAAAGTACCTCCAGGGCCTTTGCAAAGGCAAGCTGAGGGTTGTCGACGACAAGCATGCTTGCCCTCAGGCCCTCAGGCTCTTCCCTTACAATAACGGCGGATGCATGTGAGTTCAGGACATCCTCAAGGTATTTCCTGTCCGACAGGAGCGTGATATCTCCTTCGCCGGCTTCGTTTATTCCCGATACACCGGTTATTTCAATCTCCGGATCACCGGATACCCTGCCGCCTGTAATATCTGCCAGTTCCCTGAGTTTCATGGTGTTGAGCTCTCACCGGCCGCCGCGAGACTACCTGCCCTTTTCGCCTTTACCGGCCTTTCCTGAAGATCTTCTGTTGAATTCCCTGATCAGCTTGTCGGTCAGGTCCAGCTTCTTTGAAATATAGAGAATGCCCCCCTCGTTTTTCTCAAATACGACGGTAAAGCCTTCTTTGTCGGCTATATCGGCAAGGATGACTCTCATCTCCCCGAATATCTTCTGCACAAAATCGTTTTCCTTCTTGCGGTATTCATTCTGGGAATCCTGCCGCAGCCTCTGAAAGTCCCTGATGAGCTTCTCGCGCTCTTCCTTTTTTTTCTTTATGGCCTCGGGATTGAGGATGGATGCCTGTTTGGCTATCTCATCCTCGATCTTTTTGATCTCCTCGTTTTTTTTGATCAAGCGTTCCTCATTGGCCTTGAGCATCTCTTTCAGCACCTTTATTGCCTTTTTGCCTTCGTCCGACTGGTTTAACGCCCTGTTCAGGTC
>WFVK01000345.1 GCA_015491705.1 Nitrospirota bacterium
ACCTCTGCCTGATCAATAAATTGCATTTCCGGCGCTTAACCCTGAATTGAATGATTTCATTCCCCCCGCCCCTCCGGGAAAAAGCAAAAGAGGCGGGCTGGACCCGCCTCCTGATCTGCTGTGCTCTGCAAATAAGTTGCTTATTATGCTTCCGCAGGATAAACGCTTACCTGCTGTTTTGTTTTACCCTTGCGCTCGAATTTTACGATGCCGCTTATCTTGGCAAAGAGCGTGTCATCACTCCCCCTGCCGACATTAAACCCGGGGTGAATCTTCGTGCCCCTCTGCCGGACGAGTATATTGCCCGCCCTGACTACCTGGCTGCCGTACTTTTTCACCCCGAGGCGTTTTGACTCACTGTCGCGGCCGTTTCTTGTGCTGCCGACACCTTTTTTATGAGCCATTTTCCATACCTCCAGAAATTACCCGGTTTTTATGTTCGTTATTTTAACGGTTGTATACTGCTGCCTGTGGCCTCTCAGCTTCCTGTGGCCTTTCCTTGTCTTCTGCTTGAATACGAGGATCTTTCCGGCCTTGCCGGTTCCTATGACATCAGCCGTTACTTCCACTGAATCAAGAAAGGGACTGCCGTATGAAATATTGTCTCCGTCAGAGACCATCAGGACATTTCCGAAGGTCACGGATTTATTCTCGTTAATCTTTTCTATCTTCAGGATATCTCCTTCGGAAACCCTGTATTGCTTGCCGCCTGTTTCTATTATCGCGTACATGAAAAAGCCTCCAATCGCCAAGGTAGACTACTTTTTTAACATAAATCCGCAGATAAAGTCAATTTCAGCAAAAATCCTGTTCTGATATAATAGGGCACATGAACAGGCTGATCCTTTTTGACATAGACGGCACCCTGATAAGCACGGGCGGCGCCGGCACAAGGGCCCTGGACAGGGCGTTTAACGAACTCTTCGGCATAAGGGATGCATTCAGGAATATCTCAATGGCCGGCAAAACAGACCCCGAGATTATGAGGGAAGGCCTCAGGGCGCACGGATTTTCCCGCGCGGACGGCAATCTTGAGAAAATGAAAGACATGTATCTCCATTTTCTCAGACAGGAGATTGAAAACCCCCGCCGCCACCTGAAGCCCGGCATCATGGAAGCGCTTACCCTCTTTAACCGCGAGGGAATCACCCTCGGTCTCCTCACTGGCAATCTCCGGCAGGGGGCGCAGATAAAACTCTCTCCCTTCGGCCTGGACAAGTTCTTTCCGGACGGCGCCTTCGGCAGTGACGATGAAGACAGGGACAAGCTCCTGCCGATAGCTATCGGCAAATTTGCAAAGAAAGGTCTCGAGTTTTCCCCTGAGGACTGCATTGTAGTGGGCGACACACCCAGGGATGTGAGATGCGCAAAGGTTCACGGCGCAACCTGTATTGCAGTGGCCACGGGACCATATTCAAAAGAATACCTGCTGGACACGGAAGCGGATATTGTGCTGGGGTCTTTTGAAGAGAGGGAAAAGTACATGGACCTTATAATGCAGCGCTAAAAGAGGCGGCCGCCCCCCTTACGTGTAATATATCTTCACAACCGTTCCCCTGCGGGCTTCACTCTCTATTTTCATCTCCCAGCCGTGCGCCTTTACGAGGTGCTTGACGATCGCAAGACCAAGCCCGGTGCCTCCGGCTTCCCGTGAGCGCGAGGGGTCGACCCTGAAGAAACGCTCCCCGAGCCGCGGGATATACTTGCCGGGGATGCCGATACCGGTGTCTTTCACGAAGATGCATCGCCTCCCGCCTTCCTCTGCAATGCCGATCTCGACCTCGCCTTTCTCGGTGAATTTTACGGCGTTGTCCACAATGTTAATCAGCATCCTCTCCAACATGTCCCTGTCTGCATGGATTTTCGCATCGCCCGATTTCAGGCTCTTTTTAAGCGCGATATCCTTCTGTGCAGCCTGCACGAGAAATGTCGTGATGACATTGTCGATAATCCCGGAGAGCTCTACCTGCGTCTTTTCCATCTTGACCGCGCCGAGTTCTATCCCCGAGAGCGTTAATAAATCATCCACCAGCCTGTTCAATCTTTCGCTGTGGGACTTGATCGTGGCGAGGAATTTCTCTGCATTCACCCTGTCATGGATGGCACCGTCCAGCAGGGTCTCGGCAAAGCCACTGATGGCCGTAACAGGGGTCTTCATCTCGTGGGAGACATTCGCCACAAAATCCTTTCGCATCTGTTCGAGTTTCTTCAGGTGGGTTGCATCGTGGAACACCGCCACCACCCCCGCCGGTTCCCCCACCTTGTAACACAGGGGGGATACGCGAACGAACAGATGTCTCTCCTCGGGGAAATCAATAACCACCCACGCTGAGCCGGGCAGGCGCTCCTGCCTGACCCTGTCTATGAGCGACAGGAAATCCGGGCTGCGTACAATTTCAATAACGGGTCTTCCATCAATGGCGGAGACCCCGAATATCTCCCTCGCAAGATTATTTGAGAGCTCAACCGTGCCGTGTATATTGACCAGCAGGAGGGCGTCGGGAATATTTTTGAGGATCGTGTTCAGGCGGCTCGTTTCCTCATCCCTCCTGGCAAGGCTCTTCTGGAGCTCGGACGCCATATTGTTGAGGTCATGCGCAAGCTCGGTGAACTCACCGGCGCCCTCCAGGTAGAGTCTCTTCTTGAACAGACCTTCAGACAGCGCCCCGGCGTACTCTGTTATACGCTTAACGAGCTTCCGGATTCTCTCCGTCTGCCAGATCAGCAGACTCCCGGAGGTCAGGAGTATCAGTATCACCGCGAGATTGATCTTCAGCCTCAGCAGGTTGACCGATTTGTTGATATCATTCAGGGGGACGGCAAGCCTGACAAATCCTGCAAGCCTTCCGTCCCGCATGATTTTTTCCGCTACGTAGAGCAACTGATACCGCAGTGTCCTGCTCCGGCGGATGGACCAGCCTGTCTGCGAGATCAGGGCCTGCTGAATCTCCGGCCTGCCGGCATGATTGTCCATGAGTGAGGAGTCATTATCAGAGTCGCCGAGCACCTTTCCCCCGGCGTCGATCACCGTGACCCTTGCGCCGGTCTCAGCCTTGATCTTCCTGCAGAGGCCGTCAAGTTCACGGGGACTGCCGAAAGGAATATTTTCCGATATGAGGGTCGCCTGTATGGAGAGATTTTTCCTTAAGGTTTCAAGGTAGGTGGATCGTACAACGCCTGTGATATAAAACTCGATAAAGACAACGGAGACCAGGAGTATGGCGGAATACACTATAAACGTCCTTCTGAATATCCTTTTTTTCATAAATCACCATCAACATAATAGCCGATGCCCCGTCTTGTCCTGATATAAAACGGGTGTGAGGGATCGTCTTCTATCTGCGCGCGCAATCTCCTTATATGCACGTCCACTGTCCGCGGCTCAACATATGCCTCGTCCTTCCATACGGCGTCGAGCAGCATATCCCTGCTGAAGACGCGGCCCTTGTTGCTGGCGAGATACAGGAGGAGATTGAACTCTGTTGCGCTCAGTTCTATCGGGGTCCCTCTTTTCTTTACTTGGTATGTATCCGCATTGATCTCAAGGCCTGCGAGTTTCACGATCCTGTCACCCGCCGGTCTTGCCCGCGTCCTCCTGAGCACGGCCTTTACACGGGCAAGCAGTTCCCGCGTGCTGAAAGGCTTGGTGATATAGTCATCAGCGCCCATTTCCAGGCCGAGGACTTTATCGAGTTCATCGTTTTTTGCGGTCAGCATGATGACAGGAAGCGAAGAAGTCTCCCCGGAGGATTTCAGGATTCTGCATAACTCCATTCCCTGGATCCCCGGCAGCATCAGGTCAAGGACAACAAGGTCGAATGCATCCCTCCTGACGAGCTTCAGGGCATCCTCTCCATTTGAGGAACAGGCGGTGTCAAACCCCTCCTTCTCCAGATTGTAGGAAAGGAGCTGCAGGATGTCCTGTTCGTCGTCAACTATCAGGATCTTAGCCTTCATGGTTCCCGCTTGTCTGTACATTGCAGTGCATATAAAATCCCGCCCCTTTATGCAACCTCAGGGTTTATTATACAGTATTACCGTTGAACCCTGAACCGTGATCCCCTCAAACCCCTTTTCCGCAGGCTCTCCCGCCGCTTTATGCAACATCAAGGTTAAGGTTATAATGCCGGGAGCAATTTTATTTTTTAGTCCTGCGGTTTTATACTTAATGCCTGATGAGCGAAACAAGAGACATCCCCGCGGGGGGCCGTGCCGAGACCCTGCACATAGCCCTGCTTTCCGCCTATGCAGTCGGGCTGCACAGCATCGAGGCGATGATCCCCATGCCGGTTCCGTGGCTGCGGCTGGGTCTTGCGAATATAATAACCCTTACAACCATTTATCTGTACGGGCTGAGGG
>WFVK01000346.1 GCA_015491705.1 Nitrospirota bacterium
GATCAATTCGCTGTCATTTCGAACGAAGTGAGAAATCTTAACCCGTCGCAATATAAAGATTTCTCCCGCTGGTCGAAATGACGCAAGCTCAGGATTGGTTTCAAAAATCAGCTTCCGCAACAGATACTAACTCGTCATTACTGTGGCCCTCAAAGAGGAGATGCCGTGAGACCGGCTGTCTGCCGATGGTGTTCCGCTTTATAGCATCGCTGAATATTTAATTTAAACGGATATCGATGTTTTTATGGAATAGTACACTTTCAATGTTGCTGCCGGACCTGGAAAGAGGCGGGAATTTCGTGAATTTCATGCCCGAAACTTGACAATAAATTCAGGAAATGTTATTTATATACGTTTTGTTTAAATTCTTCCTTAGAAGTGCTGGTTATACAAGTATAAGAAAAACTTAATACCTCCGTATCTCGGTCATTTATTTAAGGAGACAGTAGAATGAGCAAAGCCGCTACCTTTGAACGAGGCATTCATCCTGAGTATCACAAGGAGTTAGCCGCGGGGCAACCCATCACACAGGCCGGACTGCCTCAGAGGGTGGTGATCCCGGTCAGCCAGCACATAGGCGCCCCTGCAACCCCTTCAGTAAACATAGGTGACGAAGTCAAAAAGGGCCAGGTGATCGGCGGCACAACAGCCTTTGTCTCTTCCCCCGTCCATGCCTCCATATCGGGAAAGGTCATAGCAATAGCCGATTTTCCCGGCGCAACGGGCAGGATGGTGCAGTCCATAGTCATAGAGAGCGACGGCAGGGATGAGGCTGTCCCGTTTAAAGAACACCCCGACTACCTGAACCTGCCGGCCGACGAGATCAAGACCCTTATAAAAGAGGCGGGAATAGTCGGCATGGGAGGCGCTGCGTTCCCTACCAGTGTAAAGCTTTCCCCGCCGAAGGAAAAAACCATAGACACGGTAATAATCAACGGAGCCGAGTGTGAACCGTACCTGACCGCTGATCACAGGCTCATGGTGGAGCGCCCGAAGGAAGTGGTGGAGGGATTGAAGATCATCATGAAATCCCTTGGTGTCAGGCAGGGATATATCGGTATCGAGGAGAACAAACCCGATGCCATAGAAGCCATGAAGTCCGCGGTATCCGGCGAATCCAATATCGAAGTGCGTTCCCTGGAGGTAAAATACCCGCAGGGCGCGGAAAAGATGCTGATTAAAGCCATCAATGGAAGGGAGGTTCCGAGCAAGGGGCTTCCGATGGATGTCGGGGTGGTGGTGCAGAATGTCGGCACGGCGCTTGCGGTCTATGAGGCGGTACGCTACGGCAAACCCCTGATCGAGAGGGTGGTCACGGTTACAGGCAGGGGTATAAGAAAACCTGCAAACATGATGGTGCGGATCGGCACCCTGATGTCTGAAGTTATTGAACAGTGCGGCGGCCTCGTGGAGGACGCCGTAAAGGTGATCGCCGGGGGCCCCATGATGGGTTTTGCACAGTGGAGCCTTGACGTGCCCGTTGTAAAAGGCACATCCGGAATACTGGTTCTTACAAAAGATGAATACGTTTCTTCGGATGAGTACTCGGCATGCATACGGTGTGGAAGCTGCATAGATGTATGTCCCATGGGGCTTAATCCGTCGATGCTGAGCATTCTGTCTGAAAAGGGTTTCTTTGAAGAGACAAAGGAATACAATATCTTTGACTGTTTTGAGTGCGGCTCATGCGCTTATGTATGTCCTGCAAAGAGACCCATGGTGCAGCTTATGAGACTCGCAAAGTCTCAGATAAAACCGTGAAGTTTAGAGTTTAATTTTACAGAGGTTACTAAATGGCGACTGAAGCAAAAACTCCTGAATTAATAGTGTCCGTAAGCCCGCATGTAAGGGGGAAAGAAACGGTCAGCCGGATTATGTGGACGGTTAACCTGTCTCTTCTGCCGGCCTTTATAGCTGCGGTGTATTATTTCGGCCCGAGGGCCGCGTATGTAACGGGTCTCTGCATTTTGGCGGCCGTTCTTTCGGAGCATATCTATCAGATAAGCCTCAACAAGAAAACCACAATAGGCGACGGCAGCGCGTTTCTGACCGGGCTTCTCCTCGGCCTGAACCTCCCGGCAAGCGTGCCGTTTTATATCCCGATAATAGGGTCCATCATAGCGATTGTTATCACCAAATTACTCTTCGGGGGCCTGGGTTATAACATCTTCAACCCCGCCCTTATTGGGAGGGCCTTTCTGCTTATATCATTCCCCAAGCTGATGACCATATGGACGGAACCTACGGCGCGATTCGTGGCGCTGGATGCAAAGACCACCGCCACCCCCTTGGGTATTTTAAAAGAAGGGGGTCTCTCCCAGCTTATGCAGGTCTTCGGGGACAAGACGGAACTTTATATGAGCCTCCTTATGGGCAACAGGGCGGGATCCCTCGGGGAGACCTCGGTGATAGCCCTGCTGATCGGCGCGGCATTTCTCCTCTACAGGGGTTACATAACATGGCATATTCCGTTTTCTTTCCTTGCAACAGTAGGTGTGATTGCGTGGATATTCGGCGGCCAGGGCGGCCTTTTTACCGGCGACCCGGTTATACATCTTATCAGCGGCGGCCTGATGCTCGGTGCATTTTTTATGGCTACGGATTACGTTACCTGTCCGACAATAAGAAAGGGACAGGTGATTTTCGGGATCGGCTGCGGCATCATCACCATGCTGATAAGGCTGAAAGGCGGATTCCCCGAGGGGGTGATGTTTGCGATACTGCTTATGAACTGTTTCGCCCCGCTGATCGACAGAGGCGTAAAATCGAAAATGTTCGGAGCTGTTAAGGAGCAGGAAAAATGACCGCAACAGGAAAAATGACCGGAACAGACATAATCAAGATAACCCTGAACCTCGTTGTGATATACGTGATAGGGGGGCTGATAATGGCCTTTGTATATTCCCAGACATCCCCCATCATGTTCATAAAGGCGAAGGAAGAGAAGGAGGCGGCCCTCAGGACAATGATGCCGGAGGCGGACAAGATATCCAAGATAGGCGACTGGGAGCCCCACGAAAAACACGCGGCGTATTATGTGGCACAGAAGTGCGGGGAACTGAAGACAAAGACGGTCAAGGATGAGAAGACCGGCAAGACAAGGGAAGAGAAAGAATGCGTGGATCCCAGGGATATCGGCTATATCGCTGAAACCTTCGGCAAGGGCTATTCAAGCTATATAAACATTCTTGTTTCCGTTGACACTGATTTTGTTGTGCAGAAGATCAGCATTCTGCATCATGCGGAAACACCGGGACTTGGAGACGAGATAGAAAAACCTTATTTCCTTGACCAGTTCAAGGGCAAGGGCATTGACGGCCTTGTTGTTGTGAAAAACGAGACAAAAGATAAAATCCGCGCAATAACCGGCGCAACCATCTCCAGCCGGGCCGTAACCGAGGACGGCGTGAGGAACGCAGTAAAGATGCTGAAAGAGAAATTATCAGGAGGAGTACAGGATGAGCATTCATCATAAAAGCAACTGGGAATTACTGAAGAACGGAATGTTCGGTGAAAATACGATATTCCGAATGGCAATCAGCCTGTGCCCTTCGATTGCCGTTACAAACGGCCTGAAGAACGGTGTAGCTCTCGGGGTATCGGTCATGTTCGTTCAGACCATGGTCAATATAACCGTCTCGGCAATGAGAAAGTTCATCCATCCGAAGATCAGGATACCGATTTTCATGCTTGTTATTGCGGGGTATGTCACTATTATAGACATGCTGATGGCAACATACGCGCGCGCGGTGTACAGGGAGATCGGCCTGTATATCCAGATCATCGTCGCATTTGCATCAATCTTTGCAAGGGCGGAGGTCTTTGCCAGCAAAAACAAGATCATCCCCTCTTTCTTTGACGGTCTCGGGATGGGGATCGGCTTTCTGCTGGCAATGATCGTGATCAGCTTTTTCAGGGAACTGCTGGGCAAGGGAGAGCTGTGGGGCATATCCTTTGTCTCGGGCAATCCCCTGCTTATTATGATACTGCCGGCCGGCGGGTTCCTGGCCGTTGGTCTGCTCATGGGATTTTTCAACTGGGTTGATATAAAATTTTACGGGGGCAAAGGCGCATCAGGCGCCGGGTAATACGGGGGTATCAGAATGGATTTTGTCAAACTCTTTGAACTGGTTGTTGCGGCATCACTTATCAATAACTTCGTATTTACGAGATTCCTGGGTCTCTGCATATTCTTCGGCGTGTCGCGGAAGATGGAGACCGCTGTGGGAATGAGCATAACATTTACCGCCGTCATGGTGGTGAGCGCCGCATTGAGCTGGGTTGTTTATGAGAAGATAATGATCCCACTTGACCTGACCTTCCTGAAGATCATTATCTTTATCGGCATAGTCGCGGCATTTGTGCAGTCAGCCGATACGATAATGAAGAAGGTCAGTCCGGCGCTGTATTACAAGCTCGGCGTATACCTTGCGCTGATAACGACAAACTGCATTATCCTTGCGGTGCCCCTTATCAATGCGGGTGAAAAGTACAACTTTTTTGAAAGCCTGGCCTTCGGCCTCGGTTCAGGTCTCGGCTTTGCGCTTGCCCTTGTTATAATGGCGAGCATCAGGGAAAGACTGGAAGTCGCCGACGTGCCGGCGCCTTTCAGGGGGCTGCCGATATCGTTTATTATCGCCGGACTCATAGCGCTGGCGTTTACGGGTTTTTCAGGATTGATAACACTGTAGCAGGGGCAATCCGTGAATCGTCCCATAACATGGAATCAATCTGTATAACCATAATCTGTATATAATAAAAAGGTGGAACATGTTTGACTTCAATATTACAAAGATCCTTACAGACATTGTACATTTTATAAGCGTCTTCGATGTCAACCAGATACCTGTCCCCATGCTCGGCGTGGGCGGAGGAGTGGAGGCAAAGGAATCTGTTGACATGTGGGAGGTTATAAAATTTTCAGCCCTCTTCCTGTTGGGAATCAGCGCACTCTTCGGCCTCGGACTTGCATTCGCCGCCAAAAAGTTTGCTGTTAAGGAAGACCCGAGGGTTGACATGGTATCCGATGTGCTTGCGCACGCGCACTGCGGCGCATGCGGCTATGCAGGATGCCGCCAGTATGCCGAGGCGGTGGTTCTGAATGAGGACGTCAAGCCCAATCTCTGCACCCCGGGAGGCGCGGCTACAGCAGAGGCCGTGGCAAAGATCACGGGCAAGGAAATGGAACAGATGGAACCGATGATTGCAAGGGTATTCTGCCAGGGCGGACGCTCCAGGTCAGCCCGCAGGTTCAAATATGAAGGCGTCAGGGACTGCAGGGCCGCGATCCTTGCGAGCGGAGGGGACAAGGCCTGTATATACGGCTGTCTCGGTTACGGGTCATGTGCAAAGGCATGCCCCTTCGGCGCAATTACAATGAGCGATGATGATCTGCCCGTGGTGGATCCGGCTAAATGCACGGCATGCGGCGTGTGCGCGCAGACATGCCCTGCAAAGGTAATCGAGATACTGCCGCTGGCGAAAGGCGTGCTGGTCAGTTGCCACTCAAAGGATAAGGGGCCTGCTACAAAAAAGAACTGCCAGACAGGATGCATAGCCTGCGGCATCTGCGTGAAGGTCTGTCCCTATAATGCCGCCAGGGTGGAAAATTTCCTTTCAAAGATCGACCCTGACAAGTGCAGGGTCTGCGGCCTGTGCGTGACAAAGTGCCCCACAAAGGCGATTGTGGATTATATGCCCAAACGGCCGAAGGCATTTGTCACCGAGCAGTGCATCGGGTGTCATATGTGCGCCAAGGTATGCCCGGTCAATGCAGCCTCCGGCGAACTGAAAAAACAGCATGTCATAAATCAGGATAAATGTATCGGCTGCGGCATCTGCGCCTCAAAGTGTCCCAAGGTGGCGATTACAGGCACATTCAACTATAACGAAGTCCTGCAGGCATACGAAGCCAGGAAGGCCGCCAGGGCAAAGGCCAAAGAAGAGGCCGGTGCAGCGGAAAAGACAGCCTGACCGCCGGAAGCAAGAAGGCCAAAGGGCCTTCCCCTTGCAGGGTTTCAAGGCGGACATGTAACACCTTCCTTAACCGCGCGGGACATCGCTCCTGTGGAACCGTCCGGTCTTTTATTCTGAAGCCCGCGACGCCTGTCTTCTGAATTCTTATTAAGCATTCCCCATAAGTGCGCCTTTACGCTTTTCAGTTTATTCGCCGGGCTGCTTCTGTAATGTGAGATGAATTACAGGCCGCATGCCCTGTTTTATTTTATAATTTGAAAATGGCTGCTTCAGGTCGGAAGAGGAAATACCGATATAGTAAGAAATGGGGTTGCTTCGCAAACAGCTTAACCCTGATACTACATAAAACGGCGGGAGGGCCTGCCGGAGAGCCTTTACTATAAAGCGGATTGATTATTGAAATACAGGCATATAAGTTGCGGGAATCAGCCAGGGGGGAACAACTGGATAATATCAATATGAGTTACAGTATGACCTTCCCCGGGGTCTCGCAGATAAAGCCTTTCCAACCGGCTCTCCCGCCCGCCTGCGATATTTTCATGCAACTACGAGGTTAACAGTGCAACAGGCGGCAATGGCAAGAAAACTCAGGCAGAAATACTTTGTTACCAAGGAGTTGCGGCTTTCAATAGCCATCATAATCCTCTGGTCCCTGCTTATCACGGCTTTTTTTACATATTTTGCAAAGGAACTGAGCCAAAGGATAGGCGACGGCACCCTGCTGTTTGTGATCATCATGGCGGGATACATTTTAATCGTGATTGTCCTGAGCATGCTGTTTTCGCATCGCCTGATCGGGCCGTTTCAGAGACTCAAGACAGAGATAAAGCTGATAACTGCGGGCGACTGCCGCAGACGGCTCAAGATAAGAAACAACGATGATATTTACATAAGATCCTTTATCATTGAGGTCAACAGGCTCCTCGACGACTTTGAAAAAATGCATCACTGCACTGAAAGCCTCATACGGCATGTTGACACGGAACTGCTCAACATACTTTCATACATAGAAGAAGGTGAGCCGTCAAAAGAAAAACTCCGGGAAACAGTGCTGGCATTTCATAAAAAGCTTAAGGCCCTGGCGAAAGAAGGCCGTCACTGAGCCCTATCTGATATACGCCTCGGTCACATACCTGCGCATCATGCGGTGGCTGTTGAAGTAATATGCATTTTTCCCGATGGCATTCTGCATCATCCTTATCCATGTCTTGCGGTCATTGTAGTAAGTGGGGATGATCATGTTTTCGAGCTTGTGGTAGAGGTCATCGGCATCTGCTTTATTCATGTTGCTGTCGGGCGCTGTCTCTGTCGGAGCCGGGCCGATGGCCCAGCCGGTGAAGCCTTCGATGTGTCCCTCTATCCACCATCCGTCAAGCACGCTGAAATTCATCACCCCGTTGTGCGCTGCTTTCATGCCGCTTGTGCCTGATGCCTCCAGGGGCCTGAGGGGCGTATTCAACCACACGTCCACCCCTGAGACAAGCTTCAGGGCAATCTCCATGTTATAATTCTGCAGAAATGCGATCCTGATCTTTCCCTTTAACTTCTCCTTGTAGGAAAATATCTTTTCGATCAGATGCTTGCCTTCCTCGTCTTTCGGATGGGCCTTGCCGGCGTATATGACCTGAATTTTCCCTGTGCCTATCCGCTCAAGCCTCTTCGGGTCGGTGAACAAAAGATCGGCCCGTTTGTAAGCCGTCGCCCTTCTGGCAAATCCTATGGTGAGGGTGTCGCAATCCATGCCCGCACCGGAAACCGAGTTTACATAATCGATCAGCTTCTTCTTTGCTTCAAGGTGGGCGTCCCATAGTTCATTGTCGGGGATTACCCCTATCCTCACAAATATCTCGGGTTCATTCGCCCATCCGGGGAGGTATTTATCATAGATTCTCTTCATGCTGTCAGATGTCCACGTGTATGAATGCACGCCGTTTGTTATGGCGTTTATCTGGTATCCGGGGAACATGTTCTGTGAGACCTCTCCGTGTTTCTTTGCCACGCCATTGACAT
>WFVK01000347.1 GCA_015491705.1 Nitrospirota bacterium
GCAGTAATATGTTCTACCAAAACAGGTTTACCATCAATCTGAAAGGTTTCGTTAACAAATCTTTCTTTTGCCTCTGTTGATCTACATACATGACAATGAACCAAATATATTTTTCCAATCCCCTCGCCTTATAACCCATAAACCCTGAACCCTGAACCGGCAACCCCTGAAACTTTAACAGGGTTTTACGGCGGGCTCTCCCGCCGGTTTATGCAACGTTAAGGATATGTCAAACGCTCCAAGAAGTCCGCTTGACAATACAAGTTGCTTATTTGCACAATAGTGCAATTATCGGCTTCTGCCACTACCGTGGCTGATGTAAGTCAATCTTGCAGACAGGAGGTGTTGGTATGTTATTCGCTATCATCGGGCTCTTAGCGGCCCTGGTGGCCGGGGGATTCTGGGTCTTCATTTCGAGTATGGCTAATTTTGAAACCCCGAAATGCGGATCCACATAAGAACATGCAGATAACGGCAGGGGCCGGTGCCTGCCTGCCCCTGCCGGGTAACCACGTTATTTCTTTCTTTCAAACAGCAGGCCCGCAGCAAGGACAAACACAAGCGAAGAAATCACCAGGACAGCCAGATCAGTGATTATGGAGAAGTCGGCCATCCCGCTGTCAGGCAATATGGAATGTTTCAGCGCATCTATGCCGTAGGTCAGCGGATTCAGCTTTGACAGTATCTTGAGTATGGCCGGCAGCCTGTTTACAGGGTACATTGCTCCGGACAGGAAAAACATGGGCATCACGATAAAGTTCATGATAACGCTGAAGCTCTCAAAACTGTCATAAAATGTTGAAATAATAATGCCCAGGGAGGATATGCAGAATGAAAGCAGGACGGTGATCAATATTGTGGTCAGCACTGCCGGGAAATTCAGTTTTATGCCGAGAAACGGAAAGAACATGAGTATGACGGCAGCCTGAATTACTGAAACAACGGTGCCGCTCAGCGCCTTGCCGGCGACTATGGAAAATCTTGATACCGGCGCAACCAGTATCTCCTTCATCATCCCGAATTCCTTGTCCCATATAATGGAGATGGATGAAAAAATGGAGCTGAACAGTATGGTCATACCGATAATACCGGGAAATATGAATTGCATGTAATTTATTCCCATACCGGGAGAGACAAATCTCGACATGCCGCCGCCTACGAGAAAAAGCCAGAGAACGGGACGGGCCAGTGCAGAGATGAGCCTGATCTTTTCGCGTACCAGCTTTTTGAACTCCCTGACTACCAGGACATAAACCGCGTTAACCTCTATCAAATCTCCTCCTGTATGCGCGGACCGCCTCTTTAACGGCATCGCCCGGCGATAAGCCGTCCTCCCTTATCTCTTTCCCGGTCATTTTCAGGAAGACATCATTCAGCGTGGGTCTCTGCAGTCTGATCGACAGAACGGTTTCCCCGATGGTTCTTATAATTTGGGGGATGCAGGCCTCCCCCCTGACGGATGTAAAGTATATCTCTCCGTTCTTCTCCGACACATTCAGGCCGAACAATCTTTCTATCTCGCGCCGGGCCTTCCTGTTATCCGATGTCCTTATATAAACAATATCGCCCCCTATCGTCTTTTTAAGTTCATCAGGGGTCCCCGCTGCAATGATTTTCCCGTTGTCGATAATAGCTATCCTGCTGCATACCTCGGCCTCTTCCATGTAGTGCGTCGTCATGAATATTGTCACATTCTGTCTCCGGGGGAGCTTTACGATGAATTCCCAGAGGTGTGCCCTTGTCTGCGGGTCAAGACCGAGTGTCGGCTCGTCAAGGAACAGGACACGGGGTCTGTGCAGGAGTCCGCGTACAACCTCAAGCCTCCTCTTCATCCCTCCTGAAAACTTCCTGACCAGGTCATTTCTCCTCTCATACAGACCGACGAAATGAAGCGCATCGTGGATGCGTTCCTTCATCTCCGGGACCTTCACTTTATACAGGTAAGCATGGAGCAGGAGATTTTCATACGCGGTCAGATCCTTGTCAAGGGTTGAATCCTGAAAGACAACGCCTATGGACTTCCGCACTTCCGACGCCTGGGATGCGCAGTCATATCCGGAGATGGAAGCCTTCCCCGAGGTTGGCAGGAGCAGTGTGCAGAGAATATTTATGGTGGTCGTCTTTCCTGCGCCGTTCGGCCCGAGAAAGCCGAAAACAGCGCCTTCGTCCACGTCAAAAGACACATTGTCGACCGCGGTGATATCCCCGAATCTCTTTGAAAGGTTCTGAACACTGATTACACC
>WFVK01000348.1 GCA_015491705.1 Nitrospirota bacterium
CATTTCATGTTTCTCCTTTTTTAAACTTTTCACCTCACCCCGCGGCCCTGCAACCGCTGAGCCATGAACAGGCTTTACCGCGGGCTCTCCCGCCCCGTTATGCCACATTAAGGCTGATTCGGTATCAGCCGGACATCAAGGGGGGTCTCTTTCCCCTCCTGCAACTGCACCTGGGCCTCCCAGTCATAGTAATCCGCGAGGCTCAGCCGCACCTCGTGTTTGCCGCGCAGGAGCCCCACTCTCAGGGGTGTCTCCCCCCTGAACATCCCGTCAACAAAGACCCGGGCGCCTGCCGGCGTGCTGTCTATTTTAAGAAAGGCCGTTGCGGCCTCTTCCACCACGGGCGGCGGACCCGCGCCGTTTTTTACGGATATGAAATAGTAGGAGAGCGCTCCCGCAATAACAAATATTAGCACTGCCGCAATCGAAAAGACAATATTTCTCCGCGCCTTTCCCGCGGGCCGGGCAGTTGCCGGCGCCGCTTCTTTTTTGCCGGAACAGGCCTTTAACGCAGCGGACAATTCCCTGCCGGAACTGTAACGCTCCTCCGGGTTTTTTCGCAGGCACATCTGGATAACATCGGACAATTCCTGCGGAACATCCGGGTTAAGGGCTGTAACCGGGGGAGGCTCCTCCTGTGTGATCGCGTTAAAGACCGCGGCGAGGCTGTCGCCCCTGAAGGGCCTGGAGCCTGTGCACAGTTCATATAATACAATCCCCAGAGAGAAAATATCAGAGCGGCCGTCGACCGGCCGGCTCATCACCTGCTCCGGGGACATGTACGCCGGTGTGCCCAGAATCTCCCCGGCCTGTGTCTGCACCGCCGCGGAAGGGTCTTCAACGTGAGCGATGCCGAAGTCCGTTATCTTAAGCCTTCCGTCTGAGCGGATGAGGATGTTGCCGGGTTTTATGTCCCTGTGGACAATCCCCTTCCCATGGGCATAATCGAGGGTTTCGGCCACCACAGCGCCTGTTTCGATGATTTCATCCGGTTCCGGCGGGCGCCTCCGCACAGCTTCGTTCAGTGATTCGCCCTCGATAAATTCCATTGCAATATAGACGGTTCCCCCGTGTTCGTCCACATTGTAGACACGCACTATGTTCGGATGGTCAAGACGGCCGAGGGCCCTGGCCTCGGACAGGAATCTCTTTACAAAGGCGTCGTTCACAAGCCTGTCCTGGCGCAGTACCTTTAATGCCACGGTTAAATCGAGGTTGGGGTCATGGGCCTCGTAAACCACGCCCATGGAGCCCCTCCCGATTTCTCTCTTTACCTTATAGCGGCCGTAATTCACGGTGACTCCTTCAGGAATTCTATCAGTGTCTCCATGGCGATAAAAAACCCCCTTGATTCGGTGCCCCTGTACCTGCCCTTGACGATGCCGACCAGGTTGCCCTGTGCATCAAAGACCGGGCTTCCGCTGCCTCCGGGCAGGGTCTCCATGTCCACCTGCCACAGGGGATGACCGTTCACCCGCCGGAGCGGGCCGCTGATAATCCCCGTGACTATCCTTCCGCGGTGATTATACGGACAGCCCACAGAATACACCGTCTCCCCGGCACTGAGGACATTGCGCGCGCTGGCCAGGGAGATGGATGAATCAAGCCCTGCACCCGTATCAATAAGGCTGAGGTCGCGCCCGGCGTCCCTCTTTACAATATAACCCTTCAGTTCCCTGCCGGCGTCCGTAATAACGGTAACCTCACGGACACCCGCGAGGTCATGGGCGGTTGAGACAATCAATCCTTCCTTGCCGACAATGAATCCTGAAAACTGGACGTGCCTGCTGTTTACTGCCGCACGGATACATACAACATCGGCGCTGCGAGAGACGATCACCCGGGGAATACCCTGGCCCCCGCCCCTTTTTGCCGGAGAATGCCCTGCTGCATAGCTGTCAATGACATCCTGCAGCTCGCCGGTCTTATCAGCCCCCGGCAGGCCGTTAAGCGTGTATTCAGCGTGCAACGCGGATGCCAGCGGGGAGTAGGGGCTTATGATTATGCGCCATCTTTCAGTTCCCCTGACGGCATCGAGTTTCACCCCCCCTGCATCTGCAGCGGTCTGCCTGACGGTGAAGCCCGACTCAGCAAGCCAGCCTGCAAGGAGGGACCGGGTCTCCTCAACGGGCAGGGGTGAGATCAGCGCCCCGCTCCGCGCCCCGGCAGGAATGGGCTGGGATGACAGCAGTGCCAGGGAGAAAATCACTATCAGCAACCGGCTGAATCCGCCCGTATCAGTCCGCATGCCCACGGCGGCCGCATAACTGTACCGCGTGCAGGGGGGAGCCCCCTGGAGAAGTCCGCGGCCTGATTCTGCGTTTAAATAATCTCGCACAGTACGGCTGTAATGTTATCATATCCTCCGGCCGACAGCGCCAGCCGTATCAGCCTGTCCACTTTCTGTTCCAGTCCTTCAGTGATGGAAAGGGCGTCCCGGATCGCGCCGTCTTCCACCATATCCGTAAGGCCGTCCGAACACAGCAGGAAGATATCACCGGGCATGGTCTTTCCCCTGATAAGGTCAACAGCGAGTTCTTCCTTTGTGCCCACGGCCCTTAAAATCACATGGCGCAGGGAATGCATCCTGGCCTCAGCCGCTGTTATCAGCCCCTGGTCAACCTGCTCCTGGACAAGCGAGTGATCCAGCGTGACCTGCCTGAGCTCCCCCGCCCTGAAAAGGTAAGTCCTGCTGTCCCCTACATGGCCGACAGCGTAACCGCCGTTGAAAAAGGCCGCCACCTCACCGGTACAGCCCATGCCGCGGTGCCGGGGGTTGTCGGCCGCGGCGGTGATAATCCTCTCATTGGACAGCCGGAAGGCATCCTGAATCAGTTGCAGGCAGTCCTCTTCAGAGGCGGGCCGGGCATTTGAAAAGACATCCGTAACGGTTTCTATGAAGATCCGGCTGGCCACTTCACCCGAGGCCTGCCCGCCCATTCCGTCCGCCACCGAGGCATAACCGCGGTCGGGGTCTGCGACAAAGGCATCTTCGTTGTTGGACCGCCTGAGGCCCGCGTCCGACTTGCCAAAAGAATTTATTTTAGACATAATTTAATATACACAAATAGGCAAAGATTGGAAACAATTTTTTCCCGGGCATTTTTTAAAGATCACAGGATATGTTCATCCTCAAGCCCTCAGGTGAGGTAAGAAAGGGCTGCCGCGCCGGCGGTGAGGCACGCACGGCCTCCCGCGGGGAAGGGGTAGCTTAATGCTGCATAAACGGCCGGGAGAGCCTGCCGTAACATCTTTATAAACGGTAAGTGCAGGGGATAAGTGAGGCAAAACGTGAAATCAGCGCCCGTCATAGTCGTACAGCTCGTCCACATACAGGGGCCCATGAAGGGGGATATCCAGGAATTTACCCGGACCCCGATACTGATAGGCCGCGATCCCTCGTGCAACCTGCGCTTTCCTGCGGGGTTGAACACCATTTCCCGGAAACATGCCCGGATTACAAGGGAAGGCAACCAGTTCAGGCTGATCGACCAGAGCGCCAACGGCACCTTTGTAAACGGAAAAAGGATTGAGGAGGCCGTTCTCAGGAACGGCGATGTGATAGAGTTTACCGAGGGCGGGCCGAAGGTGAGCTTCCTGTTTGAGATGAGGGAAGGGACGGTGGGGGCTGAAACAGCCCCGCCTGCCGGGGCTGAAGAATCAGCAGGACCCGTGCCCCCGCAGGTGCAGGGGCCGCCTGTGAGTGAACGTAAACAGCCTGAAAGACCCGCAGCTCCGGTCAGGCCGGAAACTGTTCAGCCGGAGCCGGAGGTTCAACCACCCCCTCAGCCGTCCGCTGAACGGGTCAGCGCGCCGCTTGTCATACAGTACGGCCCCACTCTTCGTTCCTACAGGGAACTCCCTGTTGATATCGGTAAGGATACGGCATGCGATTTTATTGTGGATCATCCCATGATATACGACCGCCACGCCCAGATATTCTTCAGCCGGGACCGGTACTGGATAAAGGACCTCACCGGAAAGCAGCCCCTGCAGATAAACGGACAGCCGGTTGTCATACAGGCCCCGCTGAATGTCAACGATGAATTATCCCTGAGCGCAGGGGGGCCGGTCTTCCGTTTTCTTGGCGGGGGACGTCTGGCCGAAATTGAAGAGGCCCCTGCCGCGGCCCCGCCGCCTCCTCCGAAAAAAGAAGAGAAAAAAGAAGAAGACGCGACCCCGGTACCCGGATACAGCGGCCCCAGGAAACTGTTCTCCAGACTGAAAAAATACCTGGACCACAAATAAAAAAACAGGATGGACCGTTGCAGTTAAAGGTCAACCTCCATCTTGCATAAACGGGCAGCGATAGTTTTATGCGACTGTAAGGTCAACGGCGGTTTTCGGTATACTCATTACGACGGGAAAGGCTGACCGCGCCGATGGGTCCAGCAGGAGCCTGCCGCCGTGATCCGAGAGTATCTTGTGGGCTATGTTGAGAAAAAGCCCGAGGCTCCACGGCTTGTCCCGCATCACGGGGTCAAAGGGTTCGTATAAGCGCACGCCCGGCTCAGCCTCTCCAAAGACAATCTCTATGTCATTGCCCCTGTCCCTGAGCACGATGTCAATATCCGATCCCTCCGGCACGGTGAAGAGTATCTCGCGGAAGACCATGGAAAGGGCTTTTCTGAAAAGCCCGGCATCAAGCGGGACCAGTACACCGGCGCTGCGGACGGACAGGACGGGGTGAACGCCCTTTTCCCGCCATTCATGCTCATGCTCCCTGATCCATTCTCGGATAATACCGTCGATCCGTTCGAGCTTCTTTCGCGGCTGCGGGATCTTCACGAAGGCGTCTGCTTCGGCAACAACCATCTCCACCCTTTCAACAGAGTCCATGATGGCCCTGAGGGATTCGGCCTTTAATCCCGCGGCCCCTGAGCGCAATATCTTCCTCACCATGCCACCGATGACCATCATCGGATTCCTGATCTCGTGCGCCATGGCATGGGCCAGGCGGACGTAGGCCGCTGTCCGCTCTGTTTCTATGAGCCTCGCTTCCGTCACCTTCAGTGTCTCGACGGTATCCGCGTAACGCTTTCTGAGTTCGGACCACAGGCGCGCATTCTCGATCAGGGGGGCGAGTATGCACCCGATGCTTTTCAGGAACCGGAGGTCTTCATGGGTGTATGCCCCTGGCACACTCCTGTCGATGTATATCAGGCCGTAAATGCTGTTGTCATAGATAAGCGGCACGCACATGGCCGACCGTATCTTCAGGGCCATGACGCTTTCCTGTTCCCTGAAAGCGGCATCACTGAGCGCATCCTCAAGGAGAAACGACTCCCCGCTCCTGAGCAGCCTGTTGACAATGCTGCGGCTGAGCGGCACGGGTTCATTAATGGCGCACAGGCACAGGGGCCTTAGCGTGCCGTCTTCTTCAAACGATGCCATATAGCCGCGGTCCTGCCTGAAGATTCCCCGGAGCTTTGCAAATACCTTCTGCCCCAGGCTTGCGACATCATGATCAGCAACGGATTCGGCGGTGATTTCGTAAATCACCTTCAGCCTCTGATGGTCTAGGCCGCCCTCCTGGGCAGGGCCGAGTGAATGGATTATAACGGTCTGCTGTGACTCATCCCCTTCAGTTTCAGCGGACACCTGAAGCCGGGTGTTGCCGAGCCTTACGGAATCCCCCGGATGCAGGACCGTCCTGTCCCTGATCCTGACGTCATTGACAAAGACACCGTTTGCGCTGTCCATGTCACGGATACTTATCCTGCCTTCCGTTTCTTCAATAAGCGCGTGCCGGTGCGATACCGTTACATCCGGCAATGAGAGACCGGCGTCCCCGCCGCGGCCTATGACACAGGGGAGGGTTATGCTGTAATTTTCACCTGAGCCCAGGTTTTTAAGGATGATATCTCTGCCCATAAGGTCAAGCGCAGTGAGGCACCTCTTTTTTCAGGCGCGCAAGGATTTTTTCATAAAGCCTGCAGTTTGCATAAAGCCATCGCCCGCCGCCCTCTTTATGCAGCTCGGGAGCCCCGGGGACAGGCGGCGCCGGAGGATTATCCCCTGCTGAAAGCAAGCCCTGTCATAAGATAAAATACAGGCCTGCAGCCACCGCAATAAAAACAACCCCCGTCCTGAAGCGGATCCGGCAGGCAACGGACACCTTCTTCCCCGACCTGAGATACTCCCGCAATGCCGCAGCAAGAAACACAAGCCCGACGAAAAGAAATATAATTTCCACCGGCGGTATAATGTTCATTAAATGTATTATACAGAGATCCCCTTATTTCTGAACAGGGATAAAATCGCGGACGTTCAGGATACAGTAAACCGGACAGCCTGTCTTTTCTATATTCTGCCTGCCGTTCTGTTCGCAGCGGTCCAGGAGGATAATCACCGCATCGACTATGAGGTCATTCTCCCTTGCAATATTTATTGCCCTGATCGTGGAGCCGCCTGTGGTCACGACATCATCGACTATAACAACATGGTCTCCTGCCTTTATATCCCCCTCTATCGGCAGTCTGAGACCGTGTTCCTTGGGTTCCTTCCTTATAACGAATGCATTTACCGGTTCTTTGACAAGGTGGGAATACATGGCCACGGCATAGGCTATAGGATCGGCCCCCATGGTAAGGCCGCCCACGCCATCCGGATGCAGGCCGAGTTGCCGGATTTTCTCGAAAACGATCTTTCCCACGATATACATGCCTTCAGCGGACTGGGTTGTCTTTTTCATATTGAAATAAAAATTGCTGACAGCCCCGGATGTGAGTCTGAATTTCGGGGTAGGGCTGTACTGGAAAGACCGCTGCCGGACTATCTGAACAAGGCGTTGCTTCAGGTTATCCATAGCCATGCACTATAACAGATAATAAAATAATTTATCAATAAACCCTGCCGGTGCCCCTCGGGGAGAGGGGATGCTGAACTATTAGTGATAATTGTGTTATTCTTAAGGTTGCACAAACGGCGGGGGCAGGATGAAGGCGCCCCTCCAGGCAGTGTCGTTCTCCGGATGCAACGTTATCACATGCCCGCACGGACGGAACAGGAAATGAAAGGCAAGGTATACATAGTCGGAGCAGGCCCGGGAGACATCAGTCTCCTTACGGTCAGGGGGCTTCAGTGCCTGCAGAAGGCACAGGTGGTCGTCTATGACTTCCATCTGAACGCACAGGTGCTGAACTATATAGAT
>WFVK01000349.1 GCA_015491705.1 Nitrospirota bacterium
AGGCTCAAAATCAGTTTCAAAAATCAGCTTCCGCAACATGAACTCATTACAGTTGCATAAAAACTTCAGCGGCGGCGCAGGAGAGCTGACGGTTCCACAGGAGGCTCTACTGCCCGTTTATCCAATATCAATTCATGCAAAAATCCCCGCAATTGCATGGATGCAGAACATAAGAATATATAACAGTTTGTAAGATAAGTCAATTTTCCGAGACCGGAATTTCAGCGGATCATGGGTGAGGGAAAAGCGGATAATTATGAAACGAATGCCTCCACTTCACTTTCAATAAACACGGGGGCACCGTTTTCAAGGATAACCCTGACCTTTTTTACATCCTTGAACCTGCCCCTGAGTATTTCTTCGGAAAGGGGGTCTTCTATATATTTCTGAATCGCCCTTCTCATGGGCCTTGCCCCGTATGACGGCTGGTAATTCTTTTCGATCAGCCACTCGGTCACCTCGTCGCTTACCTCAATGGCAAGGTCCTGATCAAGAAGTTCCTTATTCAGTTCATCGATAAGCAGGTTGACGATCTCGACAAGGTGCTTCTTCTCAAGCTGGTGAAAGACCACTATCTCGTCTATCCTGTTGAGAAATTCAGGGTTAAACGACTTTTTAAGCTCATTAAGGACGGAGTCCTTGATCTTTCTGTAAGTGTTCTGCGCTGTCGCCTGCTGAAAGCCCAGGGGCGTTGCATTGTCTATGTACTTGGTGCCGATGTTTGATGTCATTATGATTACGGTGTTTTTGAAATCAACCTTCCTGCCCAGGTTGTCGGTGATAACCCCTTCGTCAAGCACGTGCAGCAGGACATTGAACACATCGGGATGGGCCTTTTCAATTTCATCGAACAGTACGACAGAGTACGGCCTTCTTCTGACCATTTCGGTCAGCTGTCCGCCTTCTTCATAGCCGACATATCCCGGGGGCGCCCCGGTCAGCCTCGAAACATTGAATCTCTCCATATATTCCGACATGTCTATTTTTATCAGCGCATTGTCGTCATTAAACAGAAACTCGGTCAGCGCCTTTGCAAGCTCGGTCTTGCCTACACCGGTAGGGCCGAGGAAGAAAAACGAGCCGATAGGCCGTTTTCTCGCCTTCAGACCGGCACGGGACCTCCTGATCGCCTTTGCGATAGCCCTGACAGCCTCCTCCTGTGCCACAATCCTCCTGTGTATTTCCTCTTCCATGCGCAGGAGCTTTTCCGATTCTTTCTCCTCAAGCTTGGAGAGAGGGATACCCGTAATCTTGGACACGGTAAAGGATACGTCATCCTCCTGTATGAGGGGAATGTCCTTCTGCTGGTTTTCGCGCCATTTCTTGTTCAGGTTGTCATACAGTCTTCTTATCCTGTCTTCTTCATTCTTTACAGCAGCGCCCTTTTCAAAATCATGCAGTTTCACATATAGATTTTTTTCCTTGTTAAGCCTCTTGAGCTCTTTCTCAAGCTCGCGAAGCTCGGGAGGCATGGTATATCTCTTGAGTTTGATTCTCGCTCCGGTCTCGTCCATCACATCAATGGCCTTATCCGGGAGAAACCTGTCAGTGATATATCTGTCGGAAAGATTCACACATGCCCGCACGGCCTCGGGACTGACCTTCACCTTGTGATGTACCTCGTACCTCGTTTTCAGGCCTTTCAGTATGCGTATGCTCTCCTCCACGCCGGGGGGCTGAAGGTAAATAGGCTGAAACCTTCTTTCAAACGCACCGTCTTTTTCAATATATTTCCTGTATTCATCCGGCGTGGTGGCGCCTATGCACTGTATCTCACCCCTTGAAAGGGCGGGCTTAAGCATGTTCGATGCATCGATTGAGCCTTCGGCGGCTCCCGCGCCTACAAGTGTATGCAATTCATCGATGAATAGTATGACCCTGTTGGAGTTGACAATCTCTTTCATCACGAGTTTGAGCCTTTCCTCAAACTGTCCCCTGTACTTCGTGCCCGCTATGAGGGCTCCGAGGTCCAGGCTGACAAGCCTCTTGTCAAGGAGGTTTTCAGGTATCTCCTCGGCAACTATCCTCTGGGCAAGGCCTTCCACTATGGCGGTCTTGCCTACGCCGGATTCGCCTATGATTACAGGGTTGTTCTTGACCCTCCTGCTCAGGATCTGAAGCACCCTCTCTATCTCGTCCTCCCGTCCTATCACAGGGTCAAGCTTGCCTTCCCTTGCAAGCTGTGTGATATCCCTGCCGAACTCATCAAGCGCGGGGGTAAGGGTCTTTTTATCTCTGGCGCCCGACTGGAGCTTGCGCATCGAAAGATTTATGGCAAGCTGGCGCACGCCAAGGAGGTTTGCACCAAGGCTCCTGAGGATCTTGCCCGCGATTCCCGCATCTTCCCTGATTAATCCGATCAGCAGGTGTTCACTTCCGATATAGCTGTGGCCAAGCAGCCTTGCCTCTTCAACCGCGAGTTCAAGCACTTTCTTGGCCCTGGGGGTAAAGGGGATGTCCCCGAATGTGAGGATATTCGACCCGGAAGGGAGATTCCTTTCAACCTCCATACGGAGCTCTTCAGCCGAGAGTCCCATCTTCTTTATAATTATCATGGGGAGGCTGTCTTCTTCTCTCAGCAGTCCAAGGAGGAGGTGCTCGGTGCCGAGATAGTCATTCTGCCGTTTTTCCGCCTCTTCCCGGGCGTAAATTATTACTTTTCTGCCTCTTTCAGTGAATTTCTCGAACATGAATAACCCTATGTTTTAATATATCGTTTCCACTTTCTATTGTCAAGACAGTGAAGACGGTATAAGTCATGGTTATAGTTATTAATACGGAATAAACAGAGAAAATGATAAGCGTCCGGCTGTAAACCCTGCATTAACTCCTGAAAACCGGCTTCACCGGCATGCGGAAGGCAGTGAAAAAGGCGGGCCGATCCCGCTGAAAAATCCTTAATGTTGCATAAACAGGCGGGAGGAGCGGAGGTAGTCTTAAGTATCTTTTTTGTTGTAGGCTATCTCCTTGATCTCCTGTATGAATTCCCTGATATCCTTGAACTGCCTGTATACCGAGGCGAATCTTACGTATGCAACCTCATCGATTTCCTTCAGGCCGTCCATGACCTGTTCGCCGATAAGCGAGCTGGGGATCTCCTTTTCACCGACGGCCTGGATATTTTTTTCAATTCTGTTTACCAGCGCTTCCCTGACCTCCACGCCGATAGGCCTTTTCTCACATGCCTTTTCAAGCCCCTGGAGTATCTTCTGCCTGTCAAAGGGTTCTCTCCTGTCGTCTTTCTTGATTACATGGGGCAGGATGTTTTCTATCCTTTCATAGCTCGTAAACCGCCCCTCGCATTTCAGGCACTCCCTCCTGCGCCGGATCACGTCTCCGTCCCTGCTCTGCCTTGAGTCGATAACCTTGTCTTCCATGTGATTGCAAAAGGGACAGCGCATAATTCACCGGGAACAACCGTTAAATCTCTATGTCTTCATAAACGGGAAACCTTTTGCAGAGAGCCTTCACCCTGTCTCTGACATGCTTTATGGTTTCGCTGTTGTCCTTATTCTTTAAAACCCGGTCTATCAGGTCCGCGATAATGACCATCTCGGGCTCTTTCATCCTGCGGCTTGTAACAATCGGCGTTCCGATTCTTATTCCGCTTGCAACCGAGGCAGGTTTCTCGTCATAGGGTATCGCGTTCTTGTTCACCGTAATGCCCGCGCGGTCAAGGGCGGTTTCGGCATCCTTGCCGGTTATGTTCATGCCTGTAAGGTCTATAAGCATCATATGGTTGTCAGTGCCCCCTGAAATCACCCTGAACCCTTTCCTGACGAGTGCATCCGCCAACTCCCCTGCATTTTTTATTATCTGAAGCTGGTAGCGCCTGAATTCGGGTCTCAGGGCCTCTCTGAACGCAACCGCCTTGGCTGCAATGACGTGCACGAGCGGGCCTCCCTGGATGCCCGGGAAGACCATCTTGTCAATCATTCTGGCATACTCGGCCTTACAGATTATAATTCCGCCGCGGGGTCCTCTGAGAGTTTTATGCGTTGTGGAAGTGACAAAGTCTGCATACGCCACCGGAGACGGATGGTTGTCTGTCGCCACAAGTCCTGCTATGTGGGCTATGTCCGCGAGAAAATAGGCGCCCGCCTCCCTTGCAATAGCGGCGAGGGCCTTGAAATCAATTATCCTTGAATATGCGCTCGCCCCTGCAAGGAGGAGTTTAGGCCTGTACTGTTTTGCAAGGCGCCGTACCTCGTCATAGTCAATCATGCCGGTCTCCCTGTCCACGCCGTAAGAAAACGTCTCATAGAACGCACCCGAAAAATTCACATGCGCACCGTGAGAGAGATGGCCGCCGTGGCTGAGGTTCATGCCGAGAATCCGGTCACCGGGCTTAAGTACTGAAAAATAAACGGCCATATTCGCCTGGGTCCCGGAATGCGGCTGTACATTGACGTGCTCAGCGCCGGTGAAGAGTTCTTTCGCCCTCTCTATGGCAAGTTTCTCAACCACATCCGCGTATTCACAGCCGCCGTAATAGCGCCTGTCGGGATAGCCTTCAGCATATTTGTTTGTAAACACCGAACCCTGGGCCTCGAGCACGGCCCTGCTCGCATAATTTTCCGAGGCGATAAGGACTATCTTGTCCTGCTCGCGCCTGATCTCTTCTTCTATGGCCTTATAGACCTCCGGATCGGTTTTCTTCAGCTCATTCATGTTCATCGTGCTTCAGCAGTCTCTCCTCGATAGCCCTGATCTTGTCAAGCCTTCTCTGATGCCTGCCGCCTTCAAAATCGGTCGTAAACCATATCTTCACTACATTCCTTGCGGTGTCTTTATCAATGATCCTTCCCGGAAGGACAAGGATATTCGCGTCGTTATGCAGCCTGCTCATCTTCGCGGTATAATCCTCCCTGCACAATGCCGCCCTCACTCCTGGAAATTTATTTGCGACGATCGACATGCCTATGCCGGTACCGCAGATCAGTATGCCTCTCTGCACTTTCCCGTGCGACACCATTTCAGAGACTCTCTCCCCGAAGTCGGGATAATCCACGGACCTGTCTTCGTTTGTGCCGAAATCATCCCATTGTATGCCGAGCTCCCTGAGAACGGGGATAATCTCATTTTTCAGGGCGACTCCGGCATGATCACAACCTATGGCTATTTTCATCAAGACCTCCGATTCCGCCTGGCGACCGTATTGTATGAAATCCATCCCTGCCGCTTCAAACCTGAACGGCGGACAACAACTCATCCGTACTTCATACCTTCCGGGGTAAACAGGAAATATTCCGCACGGCATATCAAAGCAACCCCTCGCCTTACCCCGAACCCTGAACCTCAGAAACAGGGTTTTACAGCAGGCTCTCCCGCCCGTTTATGCAACATTAAGGTGAAGTTAAAACAAACAACAGGTCAGGTTATCCGGTTTGAAATCAGTGTTACGACCGGTAACACCTGCAAAAAGAACAAATTCACTGAAAATGGTAGATTATATTATCAACCCCGCGGATGTAAGTCAACCTTACGGTGTTACCATGCCGGAAAACGAACCGTCTCCTATTTCCTCCTCCATATCTTTCAGGTCATCCTCCGACATTCCCAGCATGTCAAGCGATGAATGATCGAGCGGATAACCGGGATCGTTCCTGACAGGTCCCATTATGTTCCTGGTTGTCATATAATCGGCAAGATGTATTACAGCCATTCCCCTGGACTTCCTTTTTGAAAGAGACGGTGAATGATGATACAGAACCGTATCTGAAACACCGCGGGGAAGACTCCATTTCTCTGCAAGCCACGCCCCGATATCGGTATGGTTAAAGCCCAGCACCGTCTTTTCAGCCTCGAGCAGAGATATTTTCTTACCCGTCCTCTCCAGCACCTTTCGGTAGTCACCGGGGAAATACCGGTTCAGTACCATGAGACCCAGGTCATGCAACATACCGTTAACCACGATCTCCTCCGGTATATTCTGCTTAATCTTTCCGTACAGGAGCTTTGCAATGAACCCCACGGTTACGGAATGATTGAATATTCTCTGGTAATCAAAATCTTCTGCGCGTTTTCCGTCGTCAAAGACACTCAGCAGGGATACACCGACGGCTATATTTTTTACATTGTTGAATCCTATCCTGACAATAGCGGCGTCAAGGGTTCTGACCGGCTCCCTGATCCTGAAAAAAACCGAGTTGGCGACACTCAGTACCTTTGCGCATATGGCAGGGTCATTCTCGATGACTCTTTCAAGCCTGTCAACGGAGGCCAGTTTGTTATCAACGATACCCAGTATCTCCCCCGCAATAACCGGGACGGTGGGAAGCTCCGTAATCCGCTCCACATATTTTTTCAGCGATTCAATCATTAAGACTATTTTACTACAATCATCATACAGCGCAACCGACCAAACAACCGCACACCACACTTGCACCTGAATCTCAATGCTGCATAACCCGGCGGGAAAGCACCACGGCGGGGAGGCGGCGCGCCTCGGGACATACACGCACCATAGGCCAGTATGTCCTGCCGGTTTATAGGTCATACCGGCCCAATACATCCTTCCGCATACTCATAGGCAGATATAACCCATTGATATTATTGATTTATTTCATCTGGCACACCTTTTGCTTTATTTCTCAATGAAAACTAAAACAGAACACTGTTGGAGGAGGTGAGATGAACATGTTATGGTCAGACCTTGAGTTTTTTGATCCATGGCGTGAGGTCGAGCGGATGGAGAGGGTTTTATCGAGGCTTACAGCGAGAAGCCGGGTGGAGTTTCCGGCAGTAAATTTGTGGCTAAACGGCGACGAGGCGGTTGTAACTACCGAACTGCCGGGGATTGAGCCGGGCAATATCGATATCTCTGTTATCGGAAAGTCACTGACACTGCGCGGTTCACGTCAGACTGAAGAGGCGGGGGAAGGCGAGTCATATCACAGGAGGGAAAGGTGGTACGGAAAGTTCAGCAAGAAAATCGACCTGCCTTTCAATGTTGATGCAGACAAGGTAAGCGCAAAATATTCAAAGGGTGTACTGACGCTGCACCTGCCGCGTGCAGAAGCTGAAAAACCGAGGAAGATAAGCATTGCAGCAGAATAACAAATAAAAGGAGGTGAGCAGGATGGCGGAAGCAACAAAGGAAATAAAAAAGAAAGAGGCCAAGACGCCGGAACGCGCGGAGCGCACAAGGTCACGCAGGTTGTACAGGCCTGATGTGGATATCATAGAGAAGGATGCTGAAATCGTTCTTATAGCCGACATGCCCGGTGTGGATGAAAAATCCGTTGATATAACGCTTGAGAAAAATGTCCTGACTATCCACGGTTGTGTTGAGCCGGAGGTGCCCGGGAGCCTGAAACTTGCCGAATCCGAATACGGGGTAGGAGATTACGAACGGGCGTTTACACTCTCCGATGAAATCGACAGGGAGAAGATACAGGCGACGGTGAAAAATGGTGTGTTGAGACTGATACTGCCCAAAGCAGAAGCAGCGAAGGCGCGGAAGATAGAAGTAAAGGCTGAGGCCTGAAAAATTTAAAAATAAAAAAGGAGGTGTTTGCTATGACATTCAGAGACATTGTACCTTTCAGGAAAAAGAGTATCCCGGTGAAGCGCGAAGAGTCCAATCCTTTCGCCCTGTTGAGAAAGGAGATGGATGAGCTCTTCGACAACTTCTTCCAGGGTTTCGACCTGGAGCCGTGGGGAGGCCGTCTCGGTGCATTCAGCCCGGATATCGACATAGTGGAAAATGACAAGGAGATAAAGGTAAAGGCTGAGCTTCCCGGCATGGACGAGAAAGACATCGAGGTATCCATAAACGAAGACACCCTCACCATCAGAGGCGAAAAAAAGGAAGAGCAGGAAGACAAGGGGAAAGATTATTACAGGATGGAGCGGTCCTACGGTTCGTTCACCAGGACAATCCCTCTTCCTGTTGAGGTTGAAACTGACAAGGCTGAAGCCAAATTCAAAAAGGGTGTGCTGACTGTAGTGCTTCCGAAGACGGCCAAAGCGGTTGAGGGAACAAAGAAAATCGCTGTAAAGGCCGAATAAATCCGGCCGGGAGCCAATGTGGGGAGCAGCGGAGTTCGTTCTCCATGTCGGCTCCTGATTTTATAAACCAATAAT
>WFVK01000350.1 GCA_015491705.1 Nitrospirota bacterium
ATGTTAATATGTATTAAAATAAGCCTAAAACAGTCAGAAAGGAGATGGGATGTCTGTTGCGCTGGAAATAACCGATGAAAAAGCCCGTGAGATTACAGTCCGGGGAGATGTAACAGAAGGCGATGTTGATAATGCCCTGGACCTTGGCCGAAAGGGTACTGAGCCAAGCATCGGAATATACAGCCGGTAAATGAAGCAGGCAGAAAAGCCCGCCGTAAGAGCCTGTTTAGGGTTCAGGGTTAAACGGTTAAGGTAGAGTTTTCCGGCTGGTTCTCCCGCCTGCCGGCTATGATTTTATGCCACTGTAAGGTTATTGTATTGGAGTGATGGATGGATGAGAAGATGATGATTGATGAGATTGTCAGGCTTTTAGTTAAACATCTTCGGCCTGAACGGATAATTTTGTTTGGTTCAAGAGCAAAGACAGGAGAACATGGATACTCTGACTTTGACATTGCCATAGAAGGGGCTGATATGGATATCAGAGAGGAGAGGATAATAAAAGAGATTCTCGACGAAAAGATGCCCCTATATACTGTTGATCTGATAAAACTTGATAAGGTGGACGAAGAATTCAGGGAAATAGTCCTTAAGACGGGAAAGGTCTTGTATGATAAAGGAAGTAAAGTACTCATTTGAGAAATTAAAGAAAGCCTCCGGGAAGCTGGACGATGCTGTCAGGGAGGCAATTGATGAACTTGACAGGGACGGAGCAATACAGAGGTTTGAATTCACCTTTGAAGTCTTCTGGAAGACCCTCAGGATATTCCTTGAGTATGAGGGATACAGATGCGCCGGTCCGAGGTCATGCATTAAGGAGGCGGCAAGGAGGGGGTTTTTAAAGGAAGCGGAGATTGTGCTTGATATGCTTGAGGACAGAAATAAAACCTCGCATATATACGATGAGTCAACAGCAAAGGAGATTTTCGAGAGGATAAAGATCAGGTATGTGAAAATTTTCAGGGAGAATATAGAGTTGCTGGATGATTACATTGCAGGAAGTTGAGTTTCGTATGGTCGGGGCGGAGGGATTTGAACCCCCGACATCCTGCTCCCAAAGCAGGCGCGCTACCGGGCTGCGCTACGCCCCGAATCCGGTACTATCGGGCTTCTGCTGTTGCAAATATCCAGTTTTCACAAAATGACGGGATAAAGGACGTCCTGAATACAATGTTTTTAAAGTACCGGGGCAGTATTTTCCTGAGCAGCCTGACCGTCTCGCCGTCAAACTCAGAGCAGCATTGCATGCTTACCATACCCTTCCTGTTCAGGTTTGCCCGTATCTTGCTGAAGATCTGGTCGAGAAACTCCGTCCTGTCCATTCTGGTAATTGATTCGGGATGCATTGTCAGGTCATAAATTATGGCGTCGAACCCGTGTTTCTGCTCCAGGAACACATTTGCATCATCAATGATAATACTTGCCTTCCTGCTGTCAAATGCCTTCCTGCATACCTCCGGCATATATTTTTTTGCGGCCTTTATCACCTCTTCGTCTATCTCCACCAGACAGGCGCGCTCCGGCCTGTGACTCAGGACTTCCCTGAGCACACCGCCGTCCCCACCGCCGAGTACCGCTACATTCCTGAAACTGTTTTTCCGCTCTATAAGCGGTGAAACCATGTTCGCATCATAGATGCGGGCGTCTTTTTCCGCGATCTGCAGGTCCTTGTCCAGAAACATCATCTTGCCGAAGCTTGCATTTTCTATTATATCCAGATACTGATATTTTGTCTTTTTGCTCAGCAGCACCCTGTCGATATGGTATTTCACCTCAAACCCCGTGCCTGAGAAAGAGGTTATCCAGTCTTTCTGCCTGACCTCAAGCGGATTCCCGCGGTGAATCTCCATGACCCTTACGGTCTTCGGTTTGAGTTTGCCCTTGAGAAAGCGCAGCAGCCTGTTGACATTTCTGGCTCCGTTTGCACATGTAAATATGTCTATGGATGCATGCCCTGCCTCCGGATACGTATGAATCGCCACATGAGACTCGCTTATAACCGCAATGGAGGTGACACCCACAGGGTGAAACTGTTTGCCGGTCAGGCTGACAAGCGTCAGGCCGCTTTCTTCTATACCGGCCCTTAATACTTCGTCGAGGGCGTCTTTGTCATTCAGATATTTTTTTGAACAGTAAATGAATTCTGCTACAAGCTGTCTTCCGAGAGGTTTCATTGTTCAGACTCCTGAGAGCAAGATTAACCCGGCAATACACCTGACGGATGCTTATCTGGCTGGTAAGTATAGCAGTTGGATAATAATATTGTCCACTCTGCCCCGCGGATTTCATTAATTTTTTTACACGTACCTTCCAAAAGGCTCTCCCGCCGCCGGTGATGGTTTTATGCAACCCAATGTGCAAAGGGGGGGATGCTGAAGCATTATGAAAAATGTTAGACTTAAAAAGCAGAGCGGTTTCCGCATGGCAGCGGAAAATGCCCGGATTAACGGGCACGTTATAACCGCAATCGGGATGACCCCTGTCTTAAACTTGTATAACCATGATGATATTAACAGTGTTTCTGTTTGTCCTGTTTTGCCTTAATCCATCCGTAGCCGGGGCCAATGAATGCCTAAAAGGCGACTGCGACAACGGCTATGGCCTGTATTTGTATAACAGCGGCGCTTACTATGCAGGACAGTGGAGTAACGGCAAGAGACATGGCTATGGCATCTGGATAGTATCCGACGGGTCTGAATATTCGGGTGACTGGAAAAACGGCAGAATGGACGGCTCCGGCGTCAAGATATATACTGACGGTTCCATGTATACAGGCACCTGGAAGAACAGCGACAAGCACGGATACGGGATCATGACCTACCCGAACGGCGCGATGTATACAGGAGAGTGGAAAAAAAACAAGATGGACGGGTATGGAACCAAGGTATATGCCGACGGCTCCGTATACACAGGCAGGTGGGAAAAAGGCAACAGGTACAAAATGGGAATACTGTTATGTGCGGACGGCTCCGAGTATGTAGGAGGATGGACAAAGGAAAGCACCCAGTCGGATAAGATATGGGGCTGGCAAAACCGCAACGGATACCCCAACAGCATCGTTGCAAAGGTGCTGAATCTCCCTCTTGAATATATCAACAGATGGGAAAGAAGAACAGAGGATCTGCCTATCTCTCTTTACATAGCCTTTGAGTGCCTGTACCTGCCTGAAAAAGACGAGATAATGATACAGGCTGACGGGGGCGGGCCCTGACAGCGAGAACCACCCGGCAATATTTTAATGCCGCTGTAAGGTGAATTTATGAGCAAGATGATACCACTTGAAGATATAAAGTATGTCCTGCTTGATATGGACGGCACATTGCTTGACCTGTATTTTGACGATTATTTCTGGGGGCACCTTGTTCCCGAAAAATACGCCGAAAAACACAATATGAGTTTCGGCGCTGCAAAAGAGTATCTGTTTGAGACATATAAATCTCACGAGAGGACACTGAACTGGTGCGATATCGACTTCTGGTCACGGGAGCTGAACCTGGACATACCGGCGCTCAAGGAACAGATACGGCATCTTATCGAGGTCCATCCCCATGTGATTGATTTCCTGGAGCTCATGAAAAGACAGAGGAAAAAGATATTTCTGCTTACAAACGCCCATTACAAGACCGTGAGGCTGAAATTCAACAAGACCCGCATCGGGAAGTACTTCGATGACGTGCTCTGTTCTTTTAATGTAGGGCACCCCAAAGAATATATAGAATTCTGGCAGAAGGCCGAAAAGAAACTCAAATTCGATAAAGAGCACTCGCTCTTTATCGATGACACCGAAGATGTACTCCTTACGGCAAAAGATTACGGTATCAGGTACCTGCTCTTCAAGGCAAGGGCGAACTCCAGGGCAAAGCCGGGCAGGACCGAAAAGTTTCTCACCATACACGATTTCAGGGAACTGATGTAGGAAGCGTTATACCCGGCGCTGCACAGAGCCTGATGCTGCGGAAAGGTACAAGAGGGCCTGCCCTCCTTCAACCCTTGCTGCACTACTTGTTCATCATGTCAAGAAACTCTTTGTTGCTCTTCGTGCCTGTAATCTTGTCAAGCAGGAATTCCATGCTCTCCACCGTACTGAGTGAATGAAGCACCTTTCTGAGAATCCACATCCTCTGCAGCATGTTCTTTTCCACAAGGAGTTCTTCTTTTCTTGTGCCGGAGGCGCTGATGTTAATGGTCGGGAATATGCGCTTGTCAACAAGTTTCCTGTCGAGATGCAGCTCCATATTGCCTGTGCCCTTGAATTCCTCAAATATAACGTCATCCATCCTGCTTCCGGTATCCACAAGGGCTGTTGCAATAATCGTCAGGCTTCCTCCGCCTTCGATGTTCCTTGCGGCGCCGAAAAACCGCTTGGGCTTCTGAAGCGCATTGGAATCAAGCCCGCCGGAGAGGACCTTGCCGCTTGCAGGTATCACGGCATTGTATGCCCTTGCAAGCCTCGTTATTGAATCAAGGAGGATCACGACATTCCTGTTTGTCTCAACGAGTCTTTTCGACCTTTCTATGACCATCTCGGCAACCTGGAGATGCCTCTGGGGCGGTTCGTCGAATGTTGAACTGATTATCTCTGCACTCACCTGTCTCTTCCAGTCGGTGACCTCTTCGGGCCTTTCATCTATAAGCAGAATGATAAGGTGAATATCGGGGTGGTTTTTCTTTATCGCCTTGGCAATGGACTGCAGCAGCATTGTCTTGCCCGTCCTCGGGGCCGCGACTATCATCCCCCTCTGGCCCATGCCTATAGGGGTGACCAGCGCCATTACCCTGGTGGAGTAATCCGTCTTACAGTACTCCAGATTTATCGGTTCAGTAGGGTAATAGGGTATCAGGTTGTCAAACAGCGGCCTCTCGATGCTTTCGTCAGGCGGTTCATGGTTAACCGCCTCGACCTTCAGAAGTGCGAAATATCTCTCGCTCTCCTTGGGCGGCCTTATCTGGCCGGTTACAAGGTCGCCAGTGCGCAGATTGAATCTTCTTATCTGTGATGGGGATACATATATATCATCAGGCCCCGGCAGATAGCTGTAGTTGGGGGAGCGCAGAAAACCGAAACCGTCAGGCAGTATCTCGAGAACACCCTCTCCGAAGATCAGACCCGTCTTTTCGGTCTGGGCCTGCAGTATCGCAAAGATCAGGTCCTGTTTCCTCATTCCTCTTGCGCCTTCCACGTTTAACCCTTTAGCCATTTTAGTCAGCTCGTCGATGGTTTTTTCCTTGAGACCCGTGATATTCATAGTATCTCCTTGATTTTTGTTCTTATTAGCCATTGGATTATTTACTTC
>WFVK01000351.1 GCA_015491705.1 Nitrospirota bacterium
ATACTGGACCTGTCGAAGATCGAGGCGGGCAAGCTGCAGCTCGAGGAGAAGGACTTCAACCTTCACACGACACTGCAGGGCATAATCAAGACCCTCTCCGTCCAGGCGGACAGGAAAGGGCTTGAGCTCATCTGCAGGATCGCCCCTGACGTCCCCCGGGAGCTGAGGGGCGACGATGTGCGCCTCAGGCAGGTCATCGTCAATCTCGTGGGAAACGCGGTCAAGTTCACCGACAGGGGCAGGATTTTCGTGAATGTCGAACGGGGGGCTTCAGGAAACGGCGGCAACGGCATCACTCCCGGCAGCGACGCCGGCGCCGTGCTCCTTCGTTTCTCCATATCGGACACGGGCATCGGCATTCCTGCCGACAAGCTCAGGAGCATCTTCGATAATTTCACACAGGTGGACGGATCCACCACCAGGAAATACGGAGGCACAGGGCTCGGCCTCGCCATCTCAAGGAAACTCGTGGGCATGATGGGCGGTGAAATCCACGCCGAGAGCGAGCCGGGCAGGGGAAGCGCATTCCACTTTACCGCGAGGTTCGGCGCCGGGCATCACCAGGCGAAAGAGCACACGGAAGATTCGCCCCCTGCCGTTCCGGATGCCGGCAGGGCCGGGAGCCCGGTTCATTCTCCTTCCGGCAAGGAAGAAGGGGGCAGCGGCCTGCATATCCTCGTTGCCGAGGACAGTATCATGAATCAGAGGGTGGCCGCGCGCATTTTAGAAAAACAGGGACATTATGTGGAAATCGCAAGCAACGGACTGGAAGCGCTCGAGGCCCTTGAAAAGGAAAATTTCGACCTTGTGCTCATGGATGTGCAGATGCCCCTGATGGACGGCATAGAGGCTGCCAGGACGATCAGAAACTCAAAAGACAGGGGTTTTGACCCCGACATACCGGTCATTGCGCTGACCGCACACGCCTTCAAAGAGGACAGGGAGCGGTGCTTGAAGGCCGGAATGAACGCCTATATCTCCAAACCGTTTAAAAAACAGGAGCTTCTCAGGCTGGTTGAACGGTTTGCCACGGATAGGGTACACATGGAATATGAAAAATGAACCAGGGAGGCGACATGAAAGTTTTAATAGTTGAAGATGACTTCATCAGCCGGAACCTGCTGCAGAAGATACTTTCTCCTTACGGTGAATGTGATATAGCAGTCGACGGCGAAGAGGCGATCGAGGCGTATAAACTCTCCCGGCTGAAAAACGAGCCGTATGACCTGATCTGCATGGATATCATGATGCCCAACATGGACGGGCACGAGGCGCTTATGAAAATCAGGGAGATAGAAAAAGAGATGGGCATCAGGGATGCGGCGGAGGTGAAGGTAATCATGACCACGGCGCTCGATGACCCGAAAACCGTTGTCAAGGCGTTTTACAGAGGAGGAGCCGCCTCTTATATTGTAAAGCCTATAAGCAGGCAGAGGCTTTTCCAGGAGATGCGCAAACTGGGTTTGGCCTGACAGGAGGAATAATCCCGAAATGCCGGATATTGTTTTAGCAACCGCCAGCGCCGTTATCATAGTGTCTCTCCTTGTCTGCCTGTGGCTGAGAGGGAAAAGGGAAAGGGCGCTGAAAAAGTCCTATGGTGAACTCAAATTAATGGCCGAGGAGCAGACAGCAGATCTCCTGGCGTCAAACAGGGCCATGGAGGAGGAGATATCCGAGCGCATGCGGATAGAGGAGACACTGATTGAATCCGAGGAAAAATACAAGAGTGTTATAGAGAATATCGGTATAGGAGTGTCGCTTATAAGCCCCGGACTGGAGATACTGGCCCTGAACAAAAGAATGAGAGAGTGGTTCCCCGGTGTTGATCTCTCCGGAAAGCCGCTATGCTACAGAACCTTTCATAAGCCGCCCCGTGAGAAGGCATGTCCGAATTGTCCGACGCTCAGGACACTGCAGGACGGGCGGATTCACGAATCAATAACCTCATTTACCGTAACCGATCAAACAGTAAACTACAGGACACTTTCATCACCGATCAAGGACAAAAATGCAAATGTTGTGGCGATAGTGGAAATATGTGAAGACATCACAGAGAGGAAGAAGGCCGAAGAGAAACTCAAAGAGGCAAAAGAGGCCGCAGAGGCCGCCAACCGGGCAAAGAGCGAATTTCTTGCAAACATGAGCCACGAGATCCGCACGCCCATGAACGCGATCATCGGCATGACCGAGCTTATCCTTGATACTGATCTGACACCCGAACAAAGAGAATATGTCGACACCGTCGCACAATCCGCGGATTGCCTCCTGAACCTGTTAAACGACATACTGGACCTGTCGAAGATCGAGGCGGGCAAGCTGCAGCTCGAGGAGAAGGACTTCAACCTTCACACGACACTGCAGGGCATAATCAAGACCCTCTCCGTCCAGGCGGACAGGAAAGGGCTTGAGCTCATCTGCAGGATCGCCCCTGACG
>WFVK01000352.1 GCA_015491705.1 Nitrospirota bacterium
CCTCTATACCCTGGACAAACATTTTCATATAATAAAAAAACATATGGATCTGAACCTGTTCACTCCATAGCCTGAAAAGTTCATAAGTCATGACTCAGGCTTGAGCCTTTTCCAGCATCAGGAATTTAAATGATCCGGATATTTCTGCCTCAGGAACAATTAAGATCAGATAATATCTCAATTACGGGGGACAAGGCCCGGTACCTGTCTATTGTGCTGAGATCAAAGCCAGGTGATACCATTACCGTGCTTGATGGCAATGGCTTCAAGTACGAATGCGCAGTTACAGAAGTCCATAAAAAAGAAGTTTCAGCAAAGCTCATAAAAAAAATCCCCTACTCTGTCGAATCCCCCTTATCAATAACCCTGGCCCAGGGAATTGCAAAAGGTGACAAAATGGATTTCATCATTCAGAAATCAACCGAGCTTGGTGTCGGGAAAATCACTCCACTGATTACAGAACGCTCACAGGTAAGGCATACCGCTAAGATACAGAGGTGGCGGAAAATCGCCCTTTCAGCCTCCCGTCAATCGGGAAGATATAAAATACCGGAGATTGATGAGCCGGTCGGGCTCCGGGAATTTCTGTCCGGACAATCCCCTCACATGGAAAATGCGGGCGATGGGGGATATTGCGGAATAATCTTTTCCGAAGAACACGAAAAAAGAAACCTGAAGAAAGTATTGAGCAGCCTGAAAAATACCGGAAACATCACCCTGCTCATAGGGCCTGAGGGGGGATTTTCAAAGGAAGAAACAGCCGATGCAGTTAAAACAGGTTTTATCCCGGCCTCCCTCGGACCGCGGATTCTTCGCACCGAGACAGCACCGGTCGCAGCGATAAGCATCATCCAGTATGAGCTGGGAGACGCGGGATGAGCAGTATCATTCCCGTGGTTTTTTCACTCTCCCATTACCTGGACAAAGACCTTCCTTGACCTGGGGCGGTTGTCATGATCGATAATGACTATCTGCTGCCATGTCCCAAGAACAATATCCCCGCCGGAAACAGGCGCGGTCATTCCGGGTCCCATAAAGCTCGCTCGGATATGTGAAAAGCCGTTATCGTCACCCCATGTCCGGGAATGCCGGCTGTGCATAGAACTTGAGGCAAACTTCTCCAGTTGATCCCTCATGTCTTCAACCAGGGCCGGTTCATACTCTATCGTTGTAACCGATGCCGTAGAGCCTACGGCAAAGATATGTACTATTCCGTTTTTTATCCCGGATTCACGGACGATATCCCCTACCCTTCCCGTGATGTCTTTGATATCCGAAAAACCTCTTGTCTGGATGGCGAACTGCCTGCCGAACACCATTTTTCCCTCCTCTGAACATTACACCTTACATTTGCATAAAACCATCGCCCGCATGCCGGAGAGCCCGGCGGAAAAGCTTTATCTGCGATTCCCTGAGGAAATATTCAGCACGGCATGTTATAAAATAACCCCTCCCGGCCTCCCCTTAACTTAAGGGGAGGAGTAATTCCTTCGCCTTATAACCCTTGAACCCTGAACCAGCTAACCCCTGAACCTCAAACAGGGTTTTACGGCGGGCTCTCCAGCCGGTTTATGCAACGTTAAGGTATATTATTGGAAAACCGGAAAATATTTTAGCTGTTACCTGACGAATAAAGCAAGGCAAATGCATTACCTCATCCAACAGGGACATATTTCCACCGTCCCTTCGCCTTATATATATTCGCCTTATAACCGTTGACCCCTGAACCTTAAACAGGGTCGGTTTATGCAACATTAAGGCTGACCATGTGCCTCTGACATACCGTAAAAATTCCATTGACTTTATTCCTGTCTTTAAGTTAAATATAAACGTCACTTTGATGCCTCCTCTGGCGTTGGGTTTGAGCAGGGCAACCCCTTCAGGAAAATTATTTGATGCTTAACACCTCCAGGCAAGAAGGCGACAGGAAGAAATCCGCTTCCGGGTCAGGGCAAATCTCCCCGCCTTCCGTCTCTCTGCCCAAAGGCGGAGGGGCTGTCCGGGGGATCGAGGAAAAATATTCGGTAAATCCCGTTACGGGCAGCGCCTCTTTCAGCATTCCGGTTTTCACCTCTCCGGGCAGATCCGGTTTCCAACCCGAACTTTCGCTCTCATATGATTCAGGCTCGGGCAACAGCCCTTTCGGGCTTGGATGGAGCTTGTCCATTCCTTCCATAACCAGAAAAACGGCAAAAGGCCTGCCCCTTTACAAAGATGAAGAGGAATCCGATGTCTTCATTTTATCCGGATCAGAAGACCTTGTTCCCGTCCTTGAAGAGAAAGGCGGGGAATGGGAGAGAAAGGTCGATACAAGAGCGGACTGCAGGGTTTACTATTATCGTCCAAGGATTGAGGGTCTCTTTGCCCGCATAGAGAAGTGGGTCAAAAACGACGGCAATGTATACTGGCGGACGATCTCCAGGGACAATATTACAACCTGCTACGGGAAAACAGAGAAGGCGAGAATCAGTGACGGCTCAAGGGTGTTCCAGTGGTTAATCGAAGAGAGCCGCGATGACAGAGGCAATGTCATGGTCTATGAATACAAGAAAGAAAATGATCAGCAGGTCGATCGATCGCTTGCCTCTGAAAAAAACAGAATAGCCGGAGGCGCAGGATTCACCAACCGGTATATCAAAAGGATCAAATACTGCAACAGGACGCCGTATAGCGATGACTTTCTCATGGAAGTCGTATTTGACTATGGTGAACACGGGTATGCAATAAATGACGATAACCTGGTGGAGTGTTCAATTAATGACGACGTTAATGAATGGACATGCCGTCCGGATGCGTTTTCCACTTATAAGGCGGGGTTTGAGATCAGGACATATCGTCTGTGCCAGCGTGTCCTGATGTTCCACAGGTTTTCCGAACTGGGTGATTCACCCTGTCTTGTCCGCTCAACGGATTTCAATCATGTGTACAACACGACTTCATGCTATACCTGTCTCGCATCAGTTACACAGACCGGATATGTGAGGGACAGCGGCGCCTACCGGTATAAATCGCTGCCGGAGACGGAGTTCACCTATTCACTTGCCGAAATACAGAATGAAGTGAAGTCCGTTGATTCCGGGACACTTGAAAACCTGCCGGCAGGAATCGACGGAAGCACATACCGGCTGGTTGACCTGGATGGAGAAGGTTTGCCGGGGATACTCACGGAACAGGCCGGCGAATGGTATTACAAGCGCAATCTCGGTGACGCTGAATTCTCTCCCCTGAATGTCATGTCCTCAAAACCGCGGGCAGCCGGTATCGCCACCGGCCATCAGTTGATGGACCTGGCCGGTGACGGCAGACTGGACCTCGTTGCACTCGATGAGCGCCTGCCCGGCTTTTATGAGCGGACTGATAACGGCAAGTGGACTGATTTCAGGTCGTTCACTGACAACCCCAATATCGACTGGCAGGACCCGAACCTCAGATTCATCGACCTGACCGGTGACGGGTCGGCGGACATACTGATTTCCGGTGATGAAGTCTTTACATGGTATCCGTCTGAAGGGGAGGACGGATTCGGAAGATCTGAAACCGTGAGAAAGGCCCTTGATGAGGAAAAAGGGCCGGCGCTTGTCTTTTCCGAGCTGACGCAGTCTGTTTATCTGGCCGACATGTCGGGTGACGGCCTTCCGGACTTATGCAGGATAAGAAACGGAGAGGTCTGTTACTGGCCCAACCTCGGCTACGGCCGATTCGGGGCCAAGGTGACGATGGATAATCCTCCTCAATTTGATACGCCTGATCAGTTCGACCAGCGCCGCATTCGTCTTGCCGACATTGACGGTACCGGGACCACCGATATTATTTATCTCGGAAGGGATGTCATTAAATACTGGTTTAACCGCTCCGGCAACGGCTGGACACCGAAACCCGGAACAATAGCTGCATTCCCGGAGACCGGCAACCTTTCCGATGTCATAGTAACGGATCTTCTCGGAAAGGGGACTGCCTGCCTTGTCTGGTCCTCACCACTTCCTTCAGATGCAGGGAGTCCCCTGAAATACCTTGATCTCATGGGTGAAAAACCCCATCTGATGAAATCCGTTGTGAA
>WFVK01000353.1 GCA_015491705.1 Nitrospirota bacterium
GGGAATTATCCGGGGCCAGGCGTTTCAAGCTTGAAAGGCAGTTGATCAGGTTATCACAGAAAGAAATGATACAGAAGCGCTTTAAGGAAGCCAAACGGATGCTCGCAGGGCGGGAGAGGGCGTTGCTGCGGGGAAACAAGCCGCCGGTTGCAGCCGCGGAATTGCAGAAGTTTCTCAAGGAGACAGCCTCTTCACTGAATATAGAGGTAAAACTGGAGCGCACCTTAAGCCCTGTTGAGACCGAATTTTATCTCGGCATCCCTGTGGAAATAGGATTTACGGCATCCACCGCGAAGCTTGAAGGCCTTCTCTTCAGGCTGAGGAAATCGCCTTTCCTGCTCATGGTATCCGAGATGAAGGTCAGGGTTACGAATATCCGCAATCCTGTGGATACATACACAACGCTGATTGTAACGGGTTTCATAAAAAAAACCGGAATAAAGGAAAAGGGCCCGGAGGGACAGAAGTCAACGCAGTTGCATAAGCAGGCTGTAGTTGGACGGGTTATCCCGATGTTGCATAAACGGGCAGACGGGTTAAATCAGGTGCAGAGGGAAAATGCTGCGTAATTATTTTTTAATAAATCTGGTCCTCGTAATAATCATCCTTTTTCTCGGGTACAGGCTTTATTCCGCCGTCATGCATCCTCTTGAGATGCCCTCAGCTCCGGCCGCAGACAGGGAAGTGAAGAAAGAAGCCGGGCCCAAACCCGTGGAAAAGACACTGAATGAAAATTCCTTCCGTATAATATCCAGAATGGATATTTTCAGGCCGTCCAGGTCAGCCCCTGCATCGGAGCCAAAAAACGCGCCTGTAATATCCGGTCACAAGAGCACACCGAGGCTTTTCGGGACAGTAATCCTCGATGATGACAAAACAGCGATACTTGAAGATCCCGATACCAGGAAGACGAAGGCATACCGGATAAATGAGTCCGTCGGAGGCTTTGTAATAGCCGATATCCTGAAAAACAGGGTTGTTCTATTGAGAAACGGCGAAAAAATAGAGGTGAAATTACGCCAGGACAAGGGCATGCCTCCTCCCCGGAGACCGGCATATAACCGGCCGGCCCGGCAGCGCCGTATGCAGAAGCGGAATCCTCCGCCGCGGCCGCCGCTCCCTTCCGGAGGAGAGCTTCCGCCCCGAAAGGGCATGATGGAACGGGAAGATGACGGGGAATACGCAGCCAACTGAACTTTGATACCCCTGGCTACATCAATTCCTCGATCTTTTCCCAGTCGACGTTGTTGTTGATACAATCATATACATCAAGGCGGATGCCCTGTGTTTTTATTCTTTTGCCGTTTAATTTCACGCCGTTGTTCGTGATGTTTTCGGAAGCTATACCCCTTTCGATCTCGTAATCACACGCCACCCCGATAATGCCTTTGAGTTTTTTCCTCTCGACCAGTCTTTTGGTGAAGCCCACGCTCGGGGTGATGTAGAACTGGTAGCCCCGCCGTTCGGCTGACTCACAGATTTTTCCGCACCCGCACTGGTAGCATTTATTACACAGCACGCCGTTTGATTTTGAGAATCTTGCAGGGCATTTATCGCTTATAAGGCAGTGGGGGAGGATAACGGCGATATCTTTTTTGTCGAGTTTCCGGAAGTCGTCCATGTAGTACTCGTTGATAGTTGTCATGATGTCCGATCTTTTAAGCCCAAGGGCACCCTGGAGTTTATAGATATAGAGCCTCAGAAGAAATTTTAATTTTTTAACCATCTTTCGCCGTTTCACCGCGACTTATTATCCCTTTCAATAATCATTAAGATTATTATATCAATATACAAATTGCAATAGTTGGTTGAATCACCTTGCCCGCGTTTAAGGTTCAGGGGTCGCCGTTCAGGGTTCAATGGTTATAAGGCGGGGGGTTACTCTCTCCCGCCTGCCGGCGATAGTTTAATGCCGCTGTAAAGTTTAATATGCCGCCTTAAGTTGACGCTAAAGAACAGACCGGCTTGTGCCGAATAATAACGTGGTCATATAAGCGCTATCTACCAATAACACGAGGAGGGTCGTAAAAATGGGAGAAAAAAAGTGCATGAAAAAGCCCGGTTCAGCTCAGGGCAACGGCAAGAGGAGCCGGAAAGGTAACGGAAATTACGGTATCAAAAAGCAGTATCTGAATGCCGGTACCAAATGCAGGGTCACTTTCAGACTGCCCAGACAGGCTGCGCCGGATGCCGAGGTCGTCACAGTCGTCGGCGATTTTAATAACTGGAACCTGACCGATGCACAGATGGAAAAGCTCAGAAGCGGCGATTTCAAATTGACCATCGAACTGCCGAGCAACAAAGAGTACAGGTTCAGGTACCTTATTGATTTTAACCGCTGGGAGAATGACTGGTGTGCCGACCGGTATGTCCCGAATCCCTTTGGATGCGATGATTCACTGGTGATTGTTTAGCCGAGTACAAACGCGGCCGGTCTTAACCTTAACGTTGCATAAACCGGCCGGAGAGCCCGCCGTAAGGTTAACTTTAATATCGGGGGCGGGACATCGGTAGGGCTGAAGAGTTAATATATATCAGTCATGAAACTGCCCGAACTACTCGCCCCCGCCGGTAATTTTGAAAAAATGAAGGCGGCGCTCCATTACGGCGCCGATGCCGTGTATATGGGCCTGTCCGGATTCAGCCTGAGGGCCAGGGCCGATAATTTCACTGAAGAGGAACTCGAAGAAGCGGCTGCCTTTGTTCACCGGCAAGGCAGGAAGATCTACGTTACACTGAATATTTTCCCTGCCAACAGCGATATTCCCCTTATAAAAGAACATATTGCGTTACTCGGAAGGATAAAACCGGATGCCCTGATTGTCTCAGACCCCGGTGTATTTGAAATGGTATCCGAAACCGCTCCCGGCATTCCCCTGCATGTAAGTACACAGGCCAATATTACCAATTACAGGGCTGCCAAATTCTGGCAGAGGCTGGGGGCTAAAAGGCTCGTCCTGTCAAGGGAGCTGTCCATTGAAGAGATTAAGGAGATCAGGCAGCATGTGGATATTGAGCTGGAGTGTTTTGTTCATGGAGCAATATGCATTTCCTATTCGGGCAGGTGCTATATCAGCAGCTTTCTCGCCGACAGGCCAGCAAACCGGGGTGAATGTACTAATTCATGCAGATGGAACTATACATTAATGGAAGAGAAACGCCCGGGAGAGCACTACCCCGTATATGAAAACGACAGGGGAACATATGTGATGAGTTCAAGAGATTTATGCATGATTGAATATCTTGATAAACTTGCCGATGCGGGAATCGACAGTTTTAAAATAGAGGGCAGAATGAAGGGTATCAATTATGTGGCCGGTGTTGTTAAAACATACAGAGAGGCCGTTGACAGCCTTGCATACAGGCCATACAGGGTAAACGAGCACTGGATAAAAGAGCTTGCCATGTTTTCAAGCAGGGGCTATACCACGGGCATGTTTTTAGGGGCGCACCCGGACGGGGACTACAATCATGATGACAGGGAGGTCTACAGGATGAGTCACGAACTCGTGGGCATTGTCGAGTCGGTGAACAATGGAAAGGCTGTTGTCGCCCTGAGAAACAATCTGAGTACCGGTGATAAGATCAACTTCCTCTCAACGGGCCTGGAGGACAGAATTTTTGAGGTTGACGAGATGTATGACGAGTACGGCATACCGGTCGAATCCGGGAGAAATGAAGAAACCATATTACTTCCCGTGCACAATAGAGTCAGAGAGAATGACCTGATACGCCGCCCCCTGAAGCAGGGGCCTGCCTGAGCATATCTTTCTCAAAGAATGAGACCTTCTGACGTACAGGGGCCTTCGTTCACCTTTCCGCAATTATTTTCCCATCCCCGATTCCATAACCTGCTGATTTTAAAAGATAATTTTAAACCTGTTAAAAATGACAGGTGACTAAGGCAGTCAGGATTTGTTATCAATAAATATGACCCGCAAAGAAGGATTTTAAAGAAATTTCTTTAATTTACAGATACTTTGCTGATGTGACGACAAAAGCCGCCGTTTTTTTACGGGGAAGTATAAAAACGGCAGGGGAGGAAAAGCAAGTGAATTGTCCCAATCTGCTGGAATGGACACTGTGGAGAGCTTCTTTCTGCAGGCTGAGGTATGAAAAGCCCCATATTCTGAAGGCAGTGGAAATAATGAACTACTGTAAGAACGTAAATCATATCAAATGCAGTTTTTATCTGGAACAGGGGTGTGAGAATCGGAAAGGAATTCCGATATCCACCGGTAAAATAACCATTTCAGGCAAGGAGTAATCAGGGTGGAATACAAGATAAACACAGATATCTTACGCGAGACCGTTAAGTGCAGAAAAAATTTTTCCTGTTTGTCGGGAGTGAAAGACTGTCTTTGTGAAGTGGAAGACAATATTTACAACAAGATCCTTTTCATTAAACCACGAAGCAATGAGTTGTGTGATTATAAGAATGCATTTGGATACTCCTATGTCTGTAACTGTCCGACAAGAAAGGAAATATTCAAGCTTTACAGTGTATAGCCGGCGTGCCGCGGTGCCGGCGTTTTAATGCCTTGCCGGAGGTCAGGAGAGGTGTATTTCGATCTCGTCAGGAGACATTTTCTTTTTGATATAGCGTCTGGCGATTTTTTTGATATATTCCCTTGAAACAGGGAAGACCATTAAAAAGCCCGCAAAATCAGTAAAAAATCCCGGTGTCAGGAGCAGCGCGCCTGCAATGAGGATCATCATGCCGTCAATCAGCTCTTCAGCGGGGAATATTCCCTCATCCATATTTTTCCGGATACGGTACATGACCCCGAGACCCTCGGATTTGACCAGGTGCGCGCCGATGACGGCTGTAAGTATTACTATAAGTATTGTATTGAAAGTGCCTATAAATGTGCCGATTTTTATTAAAAGCGCCAATTCGGCAACAGGCACGATAACAAACAGCAGAAATAATTTAAACAGCATTCCCGACCATGCCCTTAACAAAATGTATTTTTACTCAATGACTGAAAAAGGTAGCAGACGGATTGTAATACCTTTGGCAGACATCTGATTTATAACCTATCATCCGGGACATGAAAGTGTCAATCATTTGCGAGCTTTTGAGCTTCCCGAATTCACTATTAACCTTAATGTTGCATAAACCGGCAGACTCCGCTGCCCCGCCTCCGGCGATATTGTACCTGTAAGGCAAACCTTAACGTTGCATAAA